>NZ_LGQY01000034.1:0-85037 GCF_003116065.1 Azospirillum sp. TSO5
TGCCCTAAGTCTCAACAACTTGGCCCTCCTCTACAAAGCCCAAGGCGGGCTTACTAAGGCCGAGCCACTGTATGAGGAGGCCCTGGCTATTTTCCGCCGTGCCCGACCGCCCGGGCACCCGGACATTGCCAGCAGTCTCAACAACTTGGCTTCCCTTTACCAAGTCCAGGGCCGGTTGTCCGAGGCGCAGCCGCTGTATGAGGAGGCCCTAACCGTCCGCCGGCAAGCCCTGCCGCCTAGCCACCCGGACGTTGCCATCAGCCTCGACAACCTGGCCTCCCTCTACGAGGCCCAGGGCCGGCTCGCCGAGGCGGAGTCGCTGTCGGACGAGGCTCTGGCTATTTTCCGCCGTGCCCTGCCGCCCGGGCACCCGGATATTTCCAGCGGCCTCAATAACCTAGCTTCCATCTACCAAGCCCAGGGCCGGTTGTCCGAGGCGCAGCCGCTGTACGAGGAGGCGCTGGTCCTCCGCCGCCGTGCCCTGCCGCCCGGGCACCCAGACATCGCCCTAAGCCTCAACAACCTAGCCGTTCTCTACCAAGCTCAAGACCAATTGCCTGAGGCGCGTCGCCTCTTCGAGGAGGCTTTGGTCATCCACCGCCAAGTTCTGCCCCCCGGTCACCTTGACACCGCCATTGGCCTCAATAACTTGGCCCTGCTCTACAGGGCTGAGGGCAACTTGGAGGCGGCGCAGCCTTTGTTGGAGGAGGTTCTGGCCATCTTCCGCCAAGCACTGCCGCGCGAGCATCCAGACATGGCCGCCGGCCTGATCAATCTGGCCGGTCTCTACCACGACCTGGGCCGTCTGTCCGAGGCGCAGCCGCTGTACGAGGAAGCTCTGGCCATTCGCCGCCGTGCCCTGCCGCCCGGGCACCCGGACATTGCCCAGAGTCTCAACTGCCTAGCCTGCCTCTGCCAAGACCTGGGCCGGCTGTCCGAGGCGCAGCCGCTGTACGAGGAAGCTCTGGCTATTCGCCGCCGTGCCCTGCCGCCCGGGCACCCGGATATTGCCCAGAGTCTCAACAACCTGGCTCGCTTTTACCAAGATCAGGACCGGCTCTCTGAGGCACAGCCCCTCTTTGAGGAGGCCCTGGCCATCTGGCGCCAAGCCTTGCCACCCGGACACCCGTACATCGCCCACGGCCTTAACAACTTGGCTTCCCTCTACCGGGCTCAGGGCAATCTCGATGCTGCGGCCCAACTGTTGGAAGAACTAAACCACTCCGGGTCCGTCGGAGGCTGATTTGATTAAGGCGCGTCGGCCTACTTCTCTGCGTCGAACGCGCGTTCGGTAAAGGCCAAATCCTGCCCCTGATTTGAGCTTACCGGCTCAAGGGCAGGCGCTCCGCTGAGAGCAGCAAATAAAGCCGGTTGCGCGCCCCCGCAACCAAATCAACAAAAAGCCCGCCTCCGCAAGGAGAGCGGGCTTTTTGCTGTCCGCATTTTTCCGGCCGGTCGGGCGTGATGTCCCGCCGCTTCGCTTGATTAGGACCTGACGGTCGGGTGTGAGTAGCGCCAACAAGGGGATCAACAACCGGGCGAAGAACTGACATCAGCCGACCCGAGGACGCGAGCGGCAGATGAAGTGCTTCAAGGCATCTCGGCAGGTGCAGCGCTTCCTGTCCATCCACGACCCGATCAACAACCTCATCCACCTCCGTCGCGATCATCGCCCCGCTTCCGACCAGCGTGCCGCTCGAGTTCGGGATTTCGCCGTCTGTGTCGAGATGGTCGGCGCGCCGCTGGCCGCGTGATCACTCCATCCATAGGACAGTCTTGGTCAAACCGCGCTTACCACTACTGAGCGGACCTACAGGTTAACAGTGCCCACGAGGGTGGGTCAGTTCTTTTCCTTGTCCCAGGCCAGCGCCGCGGCATCCTTGCCGGCTACGGAATAGAGAGCGCCGGGTGCGTTGCGCGTCTTCTGGAACTCCTCCAGCGATTCACCGCGCATGGCTGCGTAGATGTGCAGGTTGGAGGTGCCGACCACCGCCCCCAGCTTTTCCAACATGAAGAAGATCACGCCGTAATGGATCATGCCGCGCCAGTCGCGGTCGCGGACCAGCCGGCACTCCTCCTCCGTCAGGCCGGCTTCTTCGAAGGCGGCTTCCGGATCGGCGAGGAAGCGGGCACGGTGCGCCGGCTCCACCATCCGGTGCAGGAAGCGGTTGAGGCGGTAGGCCTTGGCGCTGGTGGCGTGGGTGAAGGGATAGGTGCCGGCGAGATCCTCGGCGCCGGCCAGCTGACGGGCCATGTGGGCGCGATGCGCGCCGACGATGTCGGCCGGCGGATCGATGGCCTCGTTCTCGTAGATGACGGTGGCGATGCCGGTCATCGAAGGTAGGTAATAGGTCTGATGAATCTTGCGCACCGTCGCCGACATCGCCCCGCGCATCACCAGCCACATGATGACCTCCGCCCCCTCGAGCCCACCGAGACGGGCGAAATCGGCGTGAGTCATGCGGGTCAGCGCCTCCGGGTCCTTTTCGACCATCTCCAGGAAACGGGCGTCCCATTCGACATTGTTGAAGCCGGCGCGCTCGCCATGGACCTGATGCGACAAGCCGCCGGTGGCGACGATCACCACCTTCAGATCCTCCGGATAGCTTTCGATGGCACGGCGCAGAGCTTGGCCCATCTTGTAGCAGCGCAAAGCAGTCGGAATCGGGAACTGCAGCACGCCGACCTGCAACGGCACGATGGGAACCGGCCAGTCCGGTTCGTGCGGCAGCAGCATCGACAGCGGCGAGAAACAGCCATGGTCGAGCGGCCGTTCCTGGAAGAAGGACATGTCGAACTCGTCCGCCATCAGTGAGGTGCCGATGTGGCGGGCGAGTTCCGCATGCCCCTTCACCGGGGGCAGCGCCCGCGCCCCGCCGCCCTCGTCGGCGACCTGGTAGGACTGGCCGATGCCCAGTGTGAAGGCCGAGTAATGGTCGAAGAAGAAGGAGGTGACATGGTCGTTGTAGACGAAGAACAGCACGTCCGGCTGCTTTTCGGCCAGCCATTCACGGACGGGTTCATAGGCTGCGAAGATCGGTGCCCAGACGGGATCGTCCTGCTTCTGGCGGTCGAAGGCGAAACCGATGGTCGGGGTGTGAGAGGTCGCGATCGACCCTATAATGCGTGCCACGTTGTCCTCCTCGGGGGTGGTTGGTTTTTGTGAGTGGTTGTTTCGCTTGCCCCCACCCCGACCCTCCCCCGCTGGACGGGGGAGGTTAGGTGGGGTCTGACCAGATGGGGGGCAAACGCCCCTTCACCCCCGCTCCGCAATCGCCGCCAGAACCTCGCGCGCAATGCGTCGCGCATCGTTCGGCACCTCGCCGCCGAAGCGCTCCTTCACGCCCAGGTCGGAGACCCATTGCTGGTGGGCGGCGGTGGCGGTGGGGAGGAGGCTGCTGACGCCGGCATGGTCCAGCGTCGCCGCAACCTCGCGCATTTCGGCGGCGCGACGCTTTCCGTGGACGACGACCCGTTCCATCACGTGGTCGGCGAGGTCGGCGAAGTCGATGTTGGACAGCGACGAGGCGACCGACGGGATGATGCGGTCCTCGATCCCCAGCTTCACCGCGGCGGTGACGCATTCCATCGTCACGCTCTCGAAGCCCTTGATGGCGATGCTGCGGATCATCTTGATGGTGGAGGCGTCGCCCGTCCGCTCCGACACCAGCTCGAACGTCATGCCGAGCGCCGTCAGGATCGGGGCCGCCTTCGCTGCAGCCGGACCGCTGATGAGCAGCGGCGTCTGGTGCAGGCGGGGATGTACCGGCGCCATCACCGCCACGTCCACCGTGCCGGCGCCGTGCGCAGCCATCCGATCCGCCGCGTCCGCCTTGCGGAAAGGGGCGGCGGAGTTGATGTCGAGCCACAGCAGGCCCGGATGCACACCCGGCAGCACGCTGTCCGCCGCGGTCAACACCTGATCTGCGGTGACGGCGGAGATGACCATATCGGCCTTCGCCGCGGCCTCGGCGGCGCCGGCGACCGGCTCCACGTCCAGGGCACGGCATTCGGCGCGCTTGGCTTCGGCATGAGCCGGGTCATCGAACAGGATGTCGTAGGCGAGAACGGTGACGGGACCGCGCGAGCGCCAGCCGCGGGTGAAGGCCTGGGCGGCTTCGCCGAAGCCGATGAAGGCGATGATGGGGGCAGGGGTCGGGTTGCTCATTCTGGTGTCCCGGTGGCTCAGTGCAGGGCGCCGCCGATGCCGCAGAGGGCGTCGAGCTTGGCGGGATCGTCGATCAGGGCTTGGCTGGCGCCGTCGAAAGCGATGCGGCCACGGCTCATCACCATGGTGCGCGGGGCGAAGGCGAGCGCCAGCTTGGCATGCTGCTCCACCATGATGATGGACAGGTTGCCCTCGTCGCGCAGGCGCAGCAGCGCATGGAACAGCTGCTCCACGATCACCGGGGCCAGCCCTTCGAAGGGTTCGTCCAGCAGCAGCAGGCTGGGGTTCGTCAGCAGCGCGCGGCCGAAGGCCAGCATCTGCTGCTCGCCGCCCGACAGTTGGTTGCCCATGTTGGTCCGGCGCTGCTGCAGGCGGGGGAACAGGTCGTAGATGCGCTCCAACGTCCAGGCGCCGGGGCGCAGGCCGACGAGCAGATTCTCCTCCACCGTCAGGGAGGGGAAGATCTCGCGTTGCTGGGGGACGAAGCCGATGCCGGCATGGGCGCGGCGGTTGGGCCGCAGCGTTGCGATGTCGATGCCGCCAAGGCCGATGCGGCCGGCATGCAGGCGGGTCAGACCCATGATGGTGGCGAGCAGGGTGGTCTTGCCGACACCGTTGCGGCCGATGATCGACAGCTTGCCGCCGACCGACAGGTCGAAGCTGAGATCCTCCAGCACCACGGTGGCGCCATAGCCGGCGCGGACGTTCGACAGGGACAGCGCCTCAGGCATGGATGCCCTCCCCCAGATAGACGGACTTCACCGTCTCGTTGTTGGCGATCTCGTCCGGCGTGCCGCGGGCCAGCACGGCGCCCTGCACCAGCACGGTGATACGCTGGGCAAAGCGGAAAACGAGGTCCATGTCATGTTCGATGATCAGCACAGCGAGATCGCTGGCGAGGTTCTCCAGCACCTCGATCACCGTGCCGGTCTCCGTCGACGGGATGCCGGCGGCCGGTTCGTCGAGCAGCAGCACCTTCGGCCGCAGGGCCAGCGCGATGGCGATCTCCACCAGCCGCTGGCGGCCGTAGGGCAACTCCCGCACCTCGCGGTTGCCCCAGGGGTCGAGGCCGAGGCGGCCGAGGATCTCATAGGCTTCGTCGCGGATCAGGCGGCGGTGCGACGGGCTGGGCAGCGGACGCCAGCCCTGGCCGTGGAACTCGTCCAGCGCCAGGATAACGTTCTCCGCCACCGTCAGGTTGTTGAACAGCGTGTTGATCTGGAAGGTGCGGACGAGGCCGCGCTTCACCCGCGCCTCGATGGACAGCGCGGTAACGTCCTCGCCGTCGAGGATGACGGAGCCGGAGGTCGGCGGGACGAGGCCGGTCAGCAGGTTGACGAAGGTGCTCTTGCCGGCGCCGTTGGGGCCGATCAGCGCCTCGAAGGTGCCGGGCTCCAGCGAGAAGTCGATGGTCTGCGCGACGGTCAGCGCGCCGAAATTCTTCTGGAGTGCGCGGGTTTCCAGGATTGCTGCGGCCATCACGCGGCCTCCTTCGAGCGGAACAGGGTCATCAAACGATCCACCAGACCGATCAGCCCCTTCGGCGCGAACAGCACGATCACCGCCAGCAGCAGGCCGAGCCAGAAGTACCAGTAGGCGGGGTCGAGCGCCGACAGCCGATCCTTGAACAGGGTGAAGACCACGGCCCCCAGCAGGGCGCCCCACAACCTGCCGGCGCCGCCCAGCGCCACGATGATCAGGATCTCGCCCGACAGGCTGAAATGCAGGACGTTGAGACCGACGAACTGCGATGTCTGGGCCAGCAGCGCCCCGGCGATGCCGGCCAGTGCGGCGGAGACGATGTAGATCGACAGCAGCCGGCGCTGCACGCCGGTGCCGATGGCCTGCATGCGCACCCGGTTCTCGCGGATGCCGACTAGTGAGCGGCCATAGGGCGACCGCGTCATCAGCACGGCGAAGACCACGATGACGATCAGAACCGCCAGCGTGTAGAGGAAGGCGGTCAGGCCGAAGATGTCGAACTCGAACAGGCCGGCGACGGGGGAGATGATCATGCCCTGCAACCCGTCGGCGCCGCCGGTCAGCGGCTTCGCCCGGTTGGCGATCTCGTAGACCAGCGACGCAAAGGCCATCGTCAGCATCAGCTGACCCAGCCCGCGGGTGCGCAGAACCAGGACGCCGGTGGCCGCCCCCAGCAGGGCCGAGACCGCGCCGGCCAGCAGCAGGGCGGACAGCGGCTCCGTCCAGCCGAGTTGGACGGATGCGATGCCGACCGCATAGGCGCCCAGCCCGAAGAAGACGGCATGGCCGAGCGTGACGATCCCGGCGAAGCCGACCAGCAGATCGACCGACAGCGCGAAGATCATGGTGATGGCGACCTGGGCGGCGAGCAGCCAATAGGCCTCGCCGAACAGCAGGGTGGCAAGCGCGCCGAGGCCGAGCAGGACGGCGATGACGAGGTCGCTGCCGCCCCGGCCCATCGCCAGCCCCCGCCATGTGGAGGGCGCAGCAGCGCCCTGGTAGGAGACGGAGAGGCTTTTCACAGGTTCGTTCCTTGGGATTGGCCGGGACATCGGTCGTTCCATGGGGCTCAGCTCCGCACGCCGAAGAAGCCGGCCGGCTTCGCCAGCAGGATGGCGATGACGACGCCGTAGATGAAGAAGGCGCCGAATTCCGGGATCAGGTACTTGCCGGCCACATCGACGACACCGATGCACAGCGCCGCCAGGAAGGGGCCGAAGATGGAGCCCAGCCCGCCGACCGCGACGACGATCAGGAACAGCACCAGATATTCCTGCCCGTAGGTCGGCGTGATCGACAGCACGTCGGCACCGATGCCGCCGCCGAGCCCGGCGATGCCGGTGCCGAGCGCGAAGGTCAGGGTGAACAGCAGTCGGGTGTCGACGCCGACGGCCTCCGCCATGTTGCGGTTGTCCACCGCCGCCCGGATGCGCATGCCCATGCGGGTGCGGCCGATCAGCAGCCACAGCGCAGCCAGGATGGCGACGCCGGCGACGATGACGAAGGCGCGGTAGGCCGGGAAGTCAATCCCGCCCAGCGTCACCTGACCCGACAGGGCCGCCGGGATCTCCGGCTGCTGCTGCAGTGGGCCGAAGGCCAGCGTGAAGCCGGCGATGGCCATGAACAGCAGGGCGATGGAGAACAGCACCTGCCGCAGTTCGTCGGCGCCGTAGAGGGTGCGGACCACCAGCCGCTCGACCACCGCCCCGGCCAGCGCCACCGTGACGAAGGCGGCCGGCAGGGCGATCCAGAATGGCAGCCCCAGCGACCGGGTTGCCATGACGACCACATAGCCGCCGGCCGCGGCGAAGGCGCCATGGGCGAGGTTGGCGAAGTTCATCAGGCCCATGGTGATGCCGAGCCCGACGGAGACGATGTAGAGGACCATCGCGAAGGCGAGGCCGTGGAACAGGATGGTCAGAGCAGCCGTGATCACGGGGCCGCACTCCCTTTTTCAAGAGCGGTGTTACTTGGCCTTGCCCGGATCCTTCACCGCGGCGAAGGTCTCGAACTCGACGTTGCGCAGCGTGCCGTTCACCTTCTCCACCCGGCGGATGTAGATGTTCTGCACGATGTCGCGGGTCTCCGGATCGATGGAGACGGGGCCGCGCGGGCTTTCGGCGCTCCAGTGGCTCATGGCGTCCACGGCGGCTTTGCCGTCACCCTTGCCCTTCATCGCCTTGATGGCGTGGTGAATGGCGGCCATGCCGTCATAGCCGCCGACGGCCATGAAGGTCGGCGTGCTGTCGGCGCCATAGGCGGCCTGCCACGCCTTCAGGAAGTCGGCGTTGGCCTTGCCGTCATGCGCGGTGGAATAATGGAAGCCGGTGACCACGCCCAGCGCCGCATCGCCCATGTTGGGCAGCTCGTCCTCCACCGTCACCTCGCCGGAGCCGATCAGGCGGATGCCGGCCTCCTTCAGGCCCAGGCTTTGGTACGCCTTCATCAGCGCGGTCGACTGGGTGCCGCCGGGCAGGAAGACATAGAGCGCGTTGGGCTTGGCGTCCTTCACCTTCTGCAGGAAGGGGACGAAATCGGGGCTCTGGACCGGCACGCGGACCGATTGCACGACCGATTTGCCGTCGCCCTTGAAGCCGGCGGTGAAGGCCTCTTCGGCTTCGATGCCGGGGGCGTAGTCGGAAACCAGCGTGTAGACGGTCTTGATGTCGGCCTGCTTGGACGCCCACTGCGCCAGCGGCTGGGTGAATTGCGGGATGGTCTGCGACACGCGGACGATGTAGGGCGAGGCCTTCGTCGTCGCGGACGCGGCGGCGTTCATGATGACGAAGGGCACCTTCGCCTGGGTGGCGATCGGGGCGATGGCGTTGGCGTTCGGCGTGAAGATGATGCCGGCCAGGAAGTCGACGTGGTCGCGCACCACCAGCTCCTGCGCCAGCCGCTTGGCGACGTCGGGGGCCGGGCCGGTGTCGTCGCGCACGACCAGTTCGACCGTGTCGTCGCCGAGGTCGTTCTTGTGCAGCTGTTCGTAGAGCCGCGCCCCGCGCTCGATCTGCTGGCCGAGCGAGGCGGTCGGGCCGGACAGCGAGGCGATCAGACCGACCTTGTAGGCTTTGGCATCGGCGCTGCCCGCCATCGGCAGCAGGGCGGCGGCGGCCATGGCGGTGCCGAGGGTGAGGGTGCGGAAACTGGTCATTGTGGTGGGTCCTCCCAGGGACTTTGTTGTGGGTGTTTTGGATAGGGGCGAAAAAGCGCGTCAGCGCCGCAACTCCTCCAGCCGGTCGACATAGACCAGCCCCGCCTCGGCCAGCGCCGGGCGCATGCTGTACATGTCCAGGCCCAGTTCGCCGGACGCGAGGCGCTTGCGCTTGTCCTCTTCATTCGCCGAGCGCTTCTGGCCCAGGGCAGCCACGTCCGCAGCGCGCGAGGCCGGGACCACGACGACGCCGTCATCGTCGGCGACGATCACGTCGCCCGGATTGACCAGTGCCCCGGCGCAGACCACCGGAATGTTGACGGAGCCGAGAGTCGCCTTGACGGTGCCCTTCGCCGAAACCGCCCGCGACCAGACCGGGAAGCCCATCTCCTGCAGGCTGGCCACGTCGCGGCAGCCGGCGTCGATCACCAGCCCGCGCACCTGCCGCGCCATCAGCGAGGTCGCCAGCAGGTCGCCGAACATGCCGTCGGTGTTGTCGGTGGTGACGCCGACCACAAGGATGTCGCCGGGGCGGCACTGTTCCACCGCCACATGCAGCATCCAGTTGTCGCCGGGTTGGGCCAGCACGGTGACGGCGGTGCCGGCGACCCGCGCCCCCGGCCAGACCGGGCGCATGTAGGTCTTCATCAGCCCCAGCCGCCCCATCGCCTCGTGCACGGTGGAGACGCCGAGCGTGGCGAGGCTTTCGACCGCCGCGCCATCGGCGCGGTCGATGCTGCGGACGACGACGCCGAGTTTGGTCGGGATCATGCCAGCTCCTCCAGCACCATCGGGAAGACGCGCTGGTAGGCTTCGCCGTGGGTCATGCCCTGCTTGGTGCCATAGGTGGCGCCGCGTCCGGCGTTGCGGCCGCCCTGGGCGCCGCGCTGGAGCGCCACGCGGGTGTAGTAGTCCCACAGATGCGTCTGGGCCGGCAGCGTCTCGAACGCCTTGCGCTTGATGTCCCAAACCTCGTCGATGTTCAGGATGACGTTCGGCTTGAAGTCGCACTGTTCGGGCTGGTGCGGCTCGAACAGGAAGACCGGCGGGGCGCCGAGCGTCTTCGCGCCGGGATCGTGGCCGGCGGCCTGGGCGATGATGCGGGCTTGCTGGGCGAAGCGGGCGGCGTCGGGATGGTCGTAGTTGTAGGGGTCGGCCGCCGCATGGGTCAGGACGAAGGCCGGCTGGACGTCGCGATAGATGTCGACCAGCCGGTCCAGCATCTCGCGGTTCAGCGCCAGCGGATAATCCTCCGTATCGAAGAACTCGATCTCGGCGCCCAGGATTTCGGCGGCACGCAGGGCCTCGTCATGGCGCTGGCGCTTCACCGCCTCCAGCGTAGCGCCCGGCTGCTTCCACGCACCCTGGCTTTCGCCACGGGCGCCATAGGACAGACAGACGATCTTGACGCGGTAGCCGCGTCTGGCGTGCAGGGCGATGGCGCCACCGGCGCGCCAGACGAAGTCTCCCGGATGCGCGCTGACGACCAGCGCGCCCTTTTGCGATTGCGTGCTCATGGCGGTGTGCGCCTGTGGTTCGGGGGTTTGGTTGGATGACCGCCGTATTTGGACGGGCGTACAAATGCTAGGCACCGCCGCAGTCCTGTGTCAACATGAATTTGACGGACGTACAATCGGCCAGATGCGTCGTTCAAATTATTTGTACGGACGACCAAATGGCGGTAGGATGGCGGCAGTTGTTCCGCTCCATCCGATCCGGAGGTCGATGCCGTGCTGCCCGCGCAACGCCAGAACTCGATGAGGGAGGCGATCCTCGACGCCGCGGAAGATCTGTTCTCCAAGAACGGCTTCCGTGCGGTGTCGATGCGGGAGATCGCCCAGGCCTCGGGCGCCAATCTCGGCAGCATCAGCTATCATTTCGGCTCGAAGGACGGGCTGCTGCGCGCGATCTACGAACGCCACTCCGGCCCGATGAACCGGCGCCGGCAGGAATTGCTGACGGAGGCGCAGCGTATCCGCGATCCCGACGACCGGCTGGAGGCGATCGTGCGCGCCTTCATCCTGCCGTCGCTGTCGCAGACGGAGGGCAGCATCGGCGGCGGTGCCCGCTTCGCCCGGCTGCGCGCCGTGGTGATGGCGGAGCGTCACGAAGAGGCGCAAAAGATCATCGCGGAGACCTTCAACCCCATCAATCTCGCCTTCATCGACGCGCTTCAGGCCTGCCTGCCGCATCTGCCGCGGGCCGACATCGTCTGGCGCACGCATTTCCTGCTGGGGGCGGTCAGCTACACGCTGATCAACCCGTGGCGGGTGACCCGCCTGTCGGACGGGGAGGCGAATGGCGAAAACACCGAAGAGGCGCTGGTTCAGATCGTCCGCGCCGCCGTCGCCGCCTTTCGCGCGCCGGCGGGGAGCGATCCCGCGCCCTGACTGATTAGGGAGCTTGAGACGATGACCGAGCAGATCGGCATCCGCTGCGCGCTGATGCGCGGCGGCACCTCGAAGGGCGCCTATTTCCTGGCGTCGGACTTGCCGGACGACCCGGCCGCCCGCGACCGCATCCTGCTGGCGGCACTCGGCTCGCCCGACCCGCGCCAGATCGACGGCATCGGCGGGGCGCATCCGCTGACCAGCAAGGTTGCGGTGGTGTCCCGCTCGCAACGGCCGGACTGCGACGTCGATTACCTGTTCCTGCAGATCGTGCCGGACAAGCCGATCGTCTCCGACAAGCAGAATTGCGGCAACATCCTGGCCGGCGTCGCCCCCTTTGCCATTGAACGAGGGCTGATGCGGCCGGCCGGAGAGCGCACCACCGTGCGCGTCTATATGGTCAATTCAGACAGTAAGGCGGAGGTGACGGTGGAAACGCCGGGCGGGCGCGTGCGCTATGACGGCGATGTCGCCATCGACGGCGTGCCGGGAACCCATGCGCCGGTGACCCAGGCCTTCCTCGACACGGAAGGGTCGGCCTGCGGCGCGCTGCTGCCGACCGGGCGGACGATGGACGAGATCGATGGCGTACCTTGTACCCTGATCGACAACGGCATGCCGGTGGTCATCCTGCCGGCCTCCGCCCTCGGCCTGACCGGTTACGAGGATGCCGACGCGCTGGAAGGCGATGCTGCCTTGAAGGAACGGCTGGAAAGGATCCGGCTTGCCGCCGGGCCGCTGATGGGGCTGGGGGACGTGCGGGCGCAGACGGTGCCGAAGCTGACGCTGGTGGCGCCGCCGCGCGACGGCGGAATGATTTGCACCCGGACCTTCACGCCTTTCAGCCTGCATGCCTCCATCGGCGTGCTGGGCGCGGTGACGGTGGCGACGGCCTGCCTGCTGGACGGATCGTCGGCCCACGCGCTGGCGGCGGTTCCGCCGGGGCCGTCCAAGCTCTGCGATGTGGAGCATCCGTCGGGCCGGCTGACGGTGGCGCTTGAGATCGATACCGCCGCCGTGGGCTTCAAGCTGCGCCGCGCAGCCCTGGTGCGGACGGCGCGGCTGCTGATGGACGGGACCGTGTTCGTTACACCTGCGGCCCAAGCTTGACCGACATGGCTCGGAGCGTGTTCGTGGCAGTCACGCGCTGACCCGGAGTTCCAGCGGTTACCAGTCACCCTTCCAAGTCGCTGGTATACCTGAACTCCCGCCTCGTTCAGGTGAACGTGACACTGCCGTCCGCAGCGACGGGCAGGGTGAAGGTGAAGCGGCTGCCGCCGCTGTCACTGTCCGCCGACAGAGCCCCGCCATGGGCGGACATGACCGAGCGGCAGATGGACAGTCCCATTCCCATGCCGCTGTCCTTGGTGGTGAAGAAGGGATCGAAGATCCGCGCCAGGATCTCGGGGGAAATGCCGCTGCCGGTGTCGCCGATGCTGACCGCGAGCACGCCGTCGGTCACCCGGCTTTCGACCAGAAGCTCGCGCTGTCCGCCATGGCCGGCCATGGAATCCAGCGCATTGGTGACGAGATTCAGCACCACCTGCTGCAGCTGTGTGCGGTCGCCCCGCACCTGGACGCCGTCGCTGCGGAGATCGGCGGTCAGGCGGACGCCGCGCTTGCCGATCTCATCGGCGGTCAGGGTCAGCACCTCCTCCACCAGGGGATCGACGGACAGCGGCTCCAGCACCAGGGGGGCCTGCTTCGCAAGCGACCGCAGCGCGCGCAGGATATCGGCGACGCGCAGGCCGGCGGTGCGGATGTCCTCCAGGTTCGACAAAGCCTCCGCCACGTCGGGAGTGGGGGCCCTCAGCCAGCGCAGGCTGGCGCCGGCGCTGGCGACGATGCCGGCGAGCGGCTGGCTGATCTCGTGGGTGATGGAAGCCGCCAGTTCGCCCATGACCGTCAGGTGGCTTGCCCGCGCCAGATCGGCGCGCGCGACGCGAAGGGCCGCCTCCATTTCCTGGCGGCGGCGATTCTCCAGCATCAGGTCGGTGTAGAGCCGGGCCGCCTCCAGCGCATTGGCCGCCTGCGGTGCCAGCACCTCCAGCATCGCCGCCTTGCGCGGCGTGAAGACGTTCAGTGCAAGATCGTTTTCCAGGTAAAGGACGCCGACCAGCCGGCCCTGCTTGATCAGGGGCTGGCAAAGGAACGACCCCGCCTTCGCGCCGGCGGTCGCCGCGTCGCCGGATGAGAGCGTCCGCCGGGTGCGCAGCACGGTGTGCAGGACGGCGGCCGGCACGCAATCCTCCGCCGGCACGTCGTCGGTCAGCCGGACCACGATGTCGCTGTCGACCACGGTCGCCGTCGCCTCCACCCGCGGCTCGTCTCCGCGCATCAGCAGCAGGGCACCGCGCCGGGCACCGGCATGGACGATCATGTTGACCATCAGCCGCTCGACCAGCCGGTCCAGCAGGATCTCCTCCGACAGGGCATGGGCCGTCTTCAGCACCAACTCCATGTCCAGATCCTCGATGCCCTGACGGGCGTCGGCGGGGCCGTCGGCGGCCAGGAAGGGGAATTCCGCCTCCAGCCCCTTCACCTTGGCCAACGCCCCCCAGCGCCGGTAGGCGGCAGACGCCAGCCTCAGCTGGTCGCGGGCGGCATAGCCAAGCTGCAGCGACCGGGCATGGCGGCCGGCCAGCTCGTGGGCCAGTCCCTGTTCATGGGAAAAGCCGGCCGCCGCCGCCGCCGCTGCGGAATCGTCATAGAGCCGCATCGCCTCGACGTCGCGGCCGTCCAGTCTGGCCATCTCCGCATTGACCAGGGCCAGCTTGTTGCGGAAGGTCAGCGGGTTAATGTCCGCCCACAAGGCCAGCCGTCGGCGGCAGTGCGCCACCTCGTCCCGCGCCGCTGCGGGATCTGTCCCAGGATCCTGGGTGTGCAGCACGGCGTTGTAGAAGGTCAGCTCGCCGACGGAGATATGGGCCGGTGCCGCCCAGGTCATGCCGAAGGCTGGTGACAGGCTGGCCCGGGCCAGGGCGAAATCGCGGTGGTAGAGCGCCGCCTGTCCGCGCAGCTGCCAGGTCCAGAAATACAGCGCCGACATCGGCGTGCGGCCCGGTGCGGTCGCGGGATCCTGGAAGGCGGCTTCCCAAGCGCCCACCATCTGGCCGGCGTCCTCCTGCAGCGACTGCACATAGTCCTGCT
The DNA here is from genome assembly GCF_003116065.1 of Azospirillum sp. TSO5. Classification (NCBI taxonomy): domain Bacteria; kingdom Pseudomonadati; phylum Pseudomonadota; class Alphaproteobacteria; order Rhodospirillales; family Azospirillaceae; genus Azospirillum; species Azospirillum sp. TSO5. Next base: position 14,345 of record NZ_LGQY01000034.1, read on the forward strand.
GAGTCGACATCAGATCGACGATGTCGTCGAATCCCGCGTCCCGCGCTATGGCGATCAACGGGTCCGTCTCCTCCCGCACCGCCGACAGCCGCTCCCCCATCGCCAGCAGGTCGGAGACGATGTGGTTGCAGCTGTAGCAGAGCATGCGCAGCTCGGCGCACTGGTGCCCGACCTTCTTGGCCTCGCGCACGTGGGCCAAGCCGTAGGACAGCGGCTGTGTCCAGGGGCTGACCTGATCCAGCGCGACCAGCACCGGGGTGCGATAGCGTTCGAAGCCGTGGCGGTCCACCAGTTGCAGCGCCGCCGAGGCGTAGGCGAACCCTTCCACATACTCGTCGAAGACGGTCGCCAGGGAGACGCCGAACCACGCGATCCCCTGGGCCGAGGCGGCGGTCACGCCATGCTTCAGCGTCAATTCCACCATGGTGGCGAGCTGAAGATGCACCAGATCGGCCGACGGGTAGAAGAAAGCCGCCTCCAGCGCCGTCAGCAGCGCCATGGCGGCTTCCATCCGCGGATTGTCCATCGGCGGCAGGTCGGCCAGGGCCGAAACCGGACGGCCGTTCAGCAGGCGCTTGATCCTGTCGTAGGTCGCGGCGCCCCCCCCCGGCGGCGGATCGGTGGGCAGGTCGATCCCCAGCTGCGCCAATCCTTCCAGCGCCACCCGCACCGCGCCGCGGAAATCCGACGCCACGGTCAGCCGCGCCGCCTTCAGCCGGTACGCCTCGGCGCCGTCGATGGCGCCGTCGGCGTGGCGGAACAGCCCGTCGATGGCACGGTCAGCCCCGGCCGCGTCGCCGTTCGCCAGCAGGCATTCGGCCGTCAGCACCGCCGCCCGCCATGCCAACGGGTAGGATCGGGTCCAGCGCTCCTCCCCCAGGATGCGGTCGGCGCCTGCCAGATAGGTCAATGCCCGGCCGCGCGCGGCGGCGGCGATCGCCTGACCCGCCGCGTCGATCAGGGTGCCGGCGAATTGATCGGCCCGCCCGGCACACAGCGGGGCGCCATATGACAGCTCGATCTGTGCGGCGATCCTGAACAGTTCCTCCGGACCGCGGTCGGGCCACAGAGACAGCATGGCCGCAGCGATGGCCGCATGCTGCGCCGGGCGGTCCTCTACCGGCGTCAGCCCATAGGCGGCCTCCTGCACGCGGTCATGCACCAGCACCCAGCCGCCGGACTCCCCGTGCAGCACCAGCCCCGCCGCCGCCGCAGGCGCGAGCGCGGCCTGCACCGCGGCGGGCGGCAGGCCGGCGACCGATGCGAGGAGCCGGTCATCGGCGCTATTGCCGATGCAGGCCAGCAGCCGCACCGCGGTCCGGCTGGCGGCCGGCAAGCGACGCAGCCGGACGACCAGCAGGTCGGTGACCGTCTCGCCGCCCGGCAGCAGGGCCGCCGTTCCGGCCGTCCATGTCCAGGCCGAGCGGCCGGCGTCGTGGCGCAGCGTCCCGTCATCCGCCAGGGTGCGGAGAAGCTGCAGGATGTGCAGCGGGTTGCCTCCGGTCTTCTCGCCGATCAGCCGCAGCAGGTCCTCCGCCCGGTCGACAGGTTCGTCCAGCACCGCCGTTACCAGGGCGGCGGTGGCCTGCGGGCCGATCGGCCGCAGGGCGATCCATGCCGGTGCCGTCGCGTCATCCCGCAAGGCCGACAGGAAACCGAGGAAACCCGGCCGTATATCGGCGCTGGTGTCCCGATAGGCAGCGATCACCACAAGCCCCGGCGGTGGACTGTCGGCGATGGCGCGAATGAAGGCCAGCGTCGCCTCGTCGGCCCATTGCAGGTCGTCCAGGAACAGCAGGACCGGCGCACCGGGACGGGCGAAGGCCTGCAGGACGCCGGTCAGTATGCGGCGGATGCGTAGCGGCTGCTGGCTCGACGGATCGTCCAGCATGTGGGCGGCCGGTCCGGTCACCGGCTCGAACTCGGGCAACAGGTGGAGCAAAAGCGCCAGCTGCCCGTCCAGCCGTTCGGCCAAGCCGGCGCGCAACGCCTCCAGCTCCTCCAGCGGACCGGCGACCACCGCGGCCGCCAGCCGGCGCAACGCCTGGAGCACCGGGGCGTAGGGGACGGCAGGCTGATACTGGTCGGTCTTGCCGGCGGCGATGCGGGCATCCGCCGGAAGCCGGTGCCGCATAAAGCCGGCGACCAGCGCGGATTTGCCCGATCCGGGGGCGCCGCCGATGAAGACCAGCTGCCCCCGCCCGCCCGCCGCGGCACGGCCATAGGCATCGCCCAGCCGGCCGAGTTCCTCCTCCCGCCCCAGCAGGGTATCGGGCGGCGCCAGCCGGCGGATGCGGTCGGCCCGCGCCAGTTCGAAGGCGGGGATGTGCCGATGGGCGGACCAGTCCCGCAGGCAGCGCGTCAGGTCCTCGGCCAGCGAAGCGGCAGTCTGATAGCGGTCGTCGGGCGCCTTGGCGATCAGTTTCAGGATCAGCGCGTCCAGCATCGGCGGCACGTCCGGACGCAGGCTGCTGGGGGATGGCGGCCGCACCGCCATATGGGCGTGCAGCCATTGCGCGGCGGACCCGCCGGTCAGCGGCGGACGGCCGGTCAGCAGACCGAACAGCACGACGCCCAGCGAATAGAGGTCGCTGCGCTCGTCGCCCGGCTGTCCTTCCGGTCCGGCGGTTTCCGGTGCGGTGTAGGCGGTGGGGCGCCGTCCGGCCTCGCCCTCTGCCTGTCCCGCCTGAAATCCGGTCAGACGGACCTTCCCGGCCGGGGTGAGGATCAGGGCCTGCGGATGCAGGGCGCCATGCAGCAGATGGCGCCGGTGGGCCTCGGCAAGAGCCCCGGCGGCCTGGGCGGCGACCTCCAGGAACTGGTCGAGGGGCGGCCTGTGCAGGGTGGACAAGGGCTGTCCGCCATCGTCCGGGTAGATCAGCGCCGGTCCGTCGCGGGTCAGACGCAAGTCCAGCGGGACCAGGGCCCAGTCGTCTTCCAGCAGGGATTTCAGGCTCAGCTCATGGTCGATCTGCCGGCCGGCGGCCTCGTTGGCCCAGCCGGCCCGCGCGGCCAGCCAGCTGACGCCGTCGGCTCCTGTCAGCCGCAGCAGGCTGCGGTTGCCGTCGGTGGCCAGCAGCTCGGGCCGGGCGTCGTCCAGCCACTCCGCAGCCGGTGCCGCGGGCCGGGTGGGAGCAGGTGTTTCCCCGTCCCGGAGAGGATCGATACCGGACGCCATCGGACCTTGCTGGCTGCGTGAAAGGGATCCCGATCCGGTGATACATCAGTCATCGACGGCCGTATAACCGCCAAACGGCTTATGCCCCTCTCCGAAAGGGATAGGGGCGGTGCGTCAGGCCGTTTCGCTGTCCTCCAGGATCCGGTGCAGGATGGCGTGGAGATCGTCGGGATCGACGGGTTTCTCCAGGAACAGGCGGGTGCCCGATGCCATCGCCCGGTCGCGCATCCGAGGGTCCGGGAACGCCGTCAGCAGAAGGACCGGAATCTCCGGCATGCGGGCCTTGACGGCCACCTGCAGGTCTAATCCGCTCATCCCCGGCATGGTGACGTCCGAGATCAGACAGCCGACGCCGGCGGGCGGGCAGTCAAGGAAGTCCTCGGCGCAGGCGAACAGCGAGATGCGATAGCCGAAGGAGCGGATCAGGCTGCCCAGGCTGTTGCGGACGATCGGGTCGTCCTCGACGATCGCAATGGTCGCGCGGGCGGGGGCCGGATGCATCGCGGCTAACGGCCGGCATCCCCAGCCGGAGAGGCTGCGGCCGGTGCGGACGGGAACGGGCAGCCCGATGGGCTCATGGCGGCGGCCTTGCTGACGGAGGGAAATGCCGCCTTCACTATGGGCGACTTTATCGGCCGGCAGAACCATACGTCCGCGAGGTGCCTGCGAACCTTGGGTGGGGGAACCCCATACCAAAGGTTAGGTGCCGGACGCGGGGGGCGCGGTTCATCATGGCGCGGCCCCTTCGCACGCCAGCCGGTTCTCCGGTTGCCCGGGCGTCGGAACCTGCCGCCGCAACCCTGCCGCCGCAACAGCGAGTGATCGTAGACCATGCACCCCGCCACGGCCGGCCGACCGGCCGAGCAGACCATTTCGGACCGCAGGATCGTGCTGATCGTCGATGACGATCCGCTGCTGCGTTCGTCGCTGGACAGCCTGTTCCGTTCGGTCGGGCTGGAAACCCGTCTGTTCGCCTCGGCCCAGGACGTAATGGATGCCCAGTTCTCCGACGTGACCTGCTGCATGGTGATGGACATCCGCATGCCGCGGATGAGCGGGCTGGAATTCCAGGCCCAGCTGAACGCGCGCGGCATCCGCGTGCCGATCATCTTCATCACCGGCCACGGCGACATCCCCATGTCGGTGCAGGCGATGAAGGCGGGCGCCTTCGATTTCATGACCAAACCCTTCCGGGACCAGGAAATGCTGGACGCGGTGGAGGCGGCGCTGACCCGGGACGGCGAACGGCGCGGTCAGGACCGCATCCTTGCCGACGGCCGCGCCCGCTACGACGCCCTGACCCCGCGCGAGAAGGAGGTGATGGCGGGGGTGACCCGCGGCCTTCTGAACAAGCAGGTGGCGGCCGAGCTTGGCATCAGCGAAATCACCGTGAAGCTCCACCGCTCCAGCCTCATGAAGAAGCTGGGGGTGCGGGCGCTCGCCGACCTCGTGCGGCTGGCCGAAGCGCTCGGCATAAACCGCGGCTGAGACGTCCGCCGGCCCGGGGTTCGGCGCCGTGCTAACGCCGCGCCGCCTTGCGCCACCGCATCGGTGTCTGGCCGACTGCCCGGCCGAACAGGCGCGTCAGGTGGGCCTGATCGGAAAAGCCGCAGCTGAAGGCGATCTGGCAGAGCGGCTCGTCGGTTTCCAGCATCAGGCGCTGGGCCAATCTCACCCGCCGTCCGATGATGTAGGCGTGGGGTGTCTCGCCCGTGCTCGCCTTGAAGGCGTCGGTGAAGCGTCCGCTGCCGAGCCCGACGAGGGCGGCCAGCGTCTCCACCCTTATCGGTCCGGCGATGTTGACCTCGATATGTTCGGTCACTCGGCGGAGCTGCCGGGACGTGAGCCCTCCTCTGGACTGGGACAGGGTGGCGATGACTGCCGGCTGGCTCCGCCGGTCCGCAACCAGGGAGGCGAGCCGGTCGAGGCAGAGCCGCGCGCCGTTGGGGTCATGGTCCAGCACGGCAAGGGCGCGGGTCACCAGCGTGGCGACCGTCCTGTCATCGGCGGCGACTTGCTGAAGCATCGGGGGCTCCCTGCGTGACATGGCGTGCAGGGAGTTTCGTCGGCCTGGGGTGCGTCGCGGAATCGCACGCTGGGGTCGCCCGCCCCGTGCCATGGCTTTACGGTTGCTAGCCCTTGGTGTGATGGCTCACTCCAGCATCGCGCCCAGCCGGCGCCCATAGGCGGCGATGGCGGCGCCGGCGGGATGGCGCTCCTCGTTGTAGGCTTGCAGGGCGGTCTCGATCTCCCGGTGGGCGGACAGGTGCCGAGCCAGCGCCATGGCGTCGCCCGCCGCCTTGGCGACGCCCATCGCCGTGTGGGGACGGACCACGAAGGCTGCATCGCCCAGCAAAGCCACCCGACCGCGTGTCATCGCCGGCACCTCGTAATCGAAGATGGCCTGGACGAAGGGGCGGGGCTCCGCCGCGATTGCCGCGGCGAAGGGGGGCGGCAGCAGCTCCGCCGCATCCTGCCGCAGCCTTGCAGCCAATGTCTTCGACACCTGTCCGGGCGCCAGCGAATAGGGATGGTGGCGTCCCTGGGCGTCGGTCAGCAGCGCCGGCAGGTCTGCCGCCGCCACGCGCCGGTACCAAACCCAGTTGTAGCGCCGCTCCCCCACCGCGGTCTCCGCCGCCGGCCCGGTGACCAGATAGCCCAGTGTGTGCGATTGCGGCATGTCGTAGAAGGCGAAGCGGTCCAGCAGGATGGCAGCCTCCGCCGGCAGATCACGTTCCGGCACCAGCCCGCGCCACGCGACATACCCCGCGTACTCGTTGGCAGCATGTTTGCCCACCACAGCGCAGCGGACGATCGAGCCCAGCCCGTCGGCACCGATCACCAGATCGGCCTCCTCCCGGCTGCCGTCGTGGAAGCGCAGGCTGGCGGAAACTTCGTCCTGCTCCACCCCCAGGACGGTGCGGCCCAGGACATAGGCGTCGTCGGGCACCTTGCTGCGCATCGTGGCGTAGAGATGATCCCAGGAGATCTGCATCTGCGGCGTCGCCTGCCGGTTCCGGATTTCGCCGGCGCGGTCGAGGAAGATGCGCTCGTGGGCGACGACGCCGACATGGGCCACATGCTCGCAGCCCACCGCACGGAGCAGGGCGAACAGGTCGCGCTGGCCGACCAGCCCGGCGCCGCGGCCGGCCAGTCCGCCGCTGGAGCGCTCATAGAGGCGGACGTCGTGCCCCTCCTGCCGCAGCAGGGCGGCGGCGAACAGACCGCCGACGGAGCCGCCGACGATCCTCACACGCAGGGTCTTCATGGTCTTTTCCCTTCTCATACGGGACCAAGCGCGGCCTTGAGCCGTTCGGGGCTGAGCGGCATGTCGCGCAGGCGAACGCCGGTGGCATCGGCGATGGCGTTGGCCAAGGCGGCGGCGGACGGTCCCTGCGCCGCCTCGGCGGTGCCGAGGAACGGCGCGCCGGGGCGGTCCATCACCACCACCTCGACCGATCCCGGCACGTCGTCGAAGCGCAGGATGGGATAGCTGCTCCAGTCGAAACTGGCGCGGTGGTCGGCGGCGAAGCGTACCGCCTCCCGGCCGGTCCAACTGAGCGACTGCACCAGTCCGCCCTCGATCTGGTTGCGCACGCCGTCGGGGTTGGCGGGCTGGCCGCAATCGACTGCAGCGACGGCGCGGCGGACCCGCGTCCGGCCGGTCTCGCGATCGACCTCCACCTCCATCGCCACCGCGCAGTAGGCGCCGAGATTCTTGTAGCGGGCGAAGGCCATGCCGCAGCCGCGCCGGCCGTCGCCTCTCGGCCGTTTCGACCAGCCGAAGCGGTCGGCCGCCGCCTGCATCACGTCGCGCGCCCGTTCGTCCCGCATATGGTCGAGGCGGATCGCCAGCGGGTCGATGCCGGCCCCCGCGGCCAGTTCGTCCAGCATGCTTTCGATGGAAAAGACGTTCAGATGCGCGCCCAGCGACCGCAAGGCGGAAACGCGCGCCGGCATGTCCTTCAGGAAATGATAGACGACATGGGTGTTGGCGAAGCTGTAGAGCGGGTTGGAGTTGCGGCTGCCGTCGCCTTCCGGCATTGGGATCGGCTTGCCTTCGGGAGTGGGGAAGGGCGGGTCGGCCTCGTTGCCGGCCAGCACGCCGCCGGCTCCGACCGGGCGGTTGTTGTGCGGGTTGCTCCAGACCGCGTGGCGCCAGGAGACGATGCGGTTGTCGGCGCTCAGCGCCGCCTCCAGCTCCGTCATCATGCCGGGGCCGAGCGGTTCCCAGCCGAACTCCTGCTCGCGCATCCATTGCAGGCGAATGGGGTGGCCCGGCAGGGCCTTGGCGATCACCGCCGCGTCGGCCGCGACGTCGTCGGCGCCGTTCTGGCCATAGCAGCCGGCGCCCTCGGCATGGATGGCGTGGACCTTCTCCGGCGGCAGGCCGAGCAGTTCGGCGACGACGCGGCGGACGTCGAAGGTGCCCTGGCTGTGGGTCCAGACGGTCATCGTGCCGTCAACATACTGCGCGATGGCGCAGGACGGTCCGATGGAGCCGTGGCTGATCCAGGGCCGGGTGTAGCGCGCCTTGACTCTGTGGACGGGCGGTCCCGCCGGATCGCTGGTGTCCATGATCGGGATGTCGCGGGCCGGCAGCGCCTTCAGCGTCGCCGCCACGGCGTCGCCGGTGCCATCCGATGGCAGGGGCGGTTGCGTGGCGCGGGCGTAGGTTGCCCGTTGCAGGTGACGCAGGACCTGAATCACCGTCCATTGCCGCTCCGCCACCACAGCGAGGAATCCACCCTGCCGGACGATCTTCACCACGCCCGGCATACGGGCGACGGCGTCGAGATCGGGCGATTGCAGGCTGGTGCCGACGCTGGGGCCGCGGACGACGCGGGCGTGCAGCATGCCGGGCAGGCGCATGTCGTGCAGATAGGCGGCACCGCCGGTCAGCTTGGCCGGGATGTCGATCCGCGGCAATTCCCGGCCCAGCGTGCGGTAATCGGAAGGCCGGCGCAGCGGCGCGTCGGGCTCCGCCTGCACATGCAGCGACAGCCGCGCCGCGACTTCACCATAGGGCAGGGACCTGCCGTCCGGCGCGTGCAGCCTGCCGTCGCCGCCGGTGGTGACCTGATCGGCCGGCAGGCCCCAAACCCGTGCCGCCTCGGCCGCCAGCAGCATGCGGACGTTGGCGGCGGCGTTCTGAATCGCGGTGCCGCTGTCCTGCATGGAATGGCTGCCGGCGGTCAGCCCCTCGTCCGGCGTGCGTTCAGTGTCGGCGGTGACCAGAGTGATGGCAGTGGGCGGGATGTCCAATTCCTCCGCCGCGACCTGGATCAGTGCGGTGCGGATGCCCTGGCCCAGCTCCACCTTGCCGGTGAAGACGGTGACCCGGCCATCGGCGTCGATGCGGATCCAGGCGTCGAGCCAAGGCGTCGATTTCAGGCTGCCCTTCAGGTCGGGCGCCACGACGGCCGGGCCTGCACCGCCCTCGCCGCCACCGGCAAGCTGGGCGAAGGCCCTGGGCGTTAGGGCGAAGGACACCACCAGGGCGCCGCCGGTCAGGAAGCCGCGGCGGGAGACGGATGACAGGACCGGACTCATGGCCGCACCTCCTGCGCCGCTTGGGTACCCTTGCGCATGGCGACGGCGCGGCTGATGGCGCGCAGGATGCGCATATGGGTGCCGCAACGGCAGAGATTGGTCTGCATGTGGGCGCGGATCTGCGCCTCGTCGGGGTCGGGAACGCGGTCGAGCAGGGCCTGCGCGCGCATCAGCATTCCGGCGATGCAGTAGCCGCACTGGGCGGCCTGTTCCTTCTCGAACGCCTGCTGAAGCAAGCCGGGGGCCTCGGCGCTGCCCAGCCCCTCCACCGTGCGGATACGGCGGCCGGCAACGGCGCCGACCGGCGTCAGGCAGGAGAAGGCGGGCTTGCCGTCGATGTGCACGGTGCAGGCGCCGCATTGGCCGAGGCCGCAGCCGTATTTGGCCCCGTTCAGTTCCAGGTCGTCGCGCAGCACATAGAGCAGCGGCGTGGCCGGGTCGATGTCCAGCGCGTGCTCGGCGCCGTTGACGGTGAGGGTGACGGTCATGGCTGGGAGTCCTCCTTGCGGACCGTGGCGGCCGCCGTCGCCAGCGAGGTCCAGGCCGGGCGGTCGCTGAAGCGGGATCGCAGATAGGCGGCGAGGTCGGCGACCTGCGCGTCGGTCAGGCTGGCGGCAAAGGGCGGCATCGTCGGTCCGGCCGGTCCGGTGGGCGGGTGGATGCCTTGCAGGATGGCGCGGATCGCGTTGTCGGGCCGGTCGAGCTGCAGGGCGGTCACCGTCGACAGGCCGGGCCGGCCCTGCGTCATCATCGGCGCGCCACCCTCGTGGCAGCCGGCGCAGGCCCCGGCGAACAGCGAGGCGCCGGCCGGGTTCGCCTTGGCCGCCTCCGCCGCGCGGTCCGGAGGGGAGAGCGCTTTCGGAGCGGCACGGTCCGCCGACAGTGAGGCGATGTAGGTGGCGATGGCGCGGACGTCGGCCTCCGGCGCGCGGGACAGGCCATGCACCACCGGTCCCATCGGCCCGGCGGCGGCGCCATGACGACCGTCCACGCCGGTGCGCAGATAGGTGAACAGGCTGTCGGCCGTCCAGGGTACGGCGGCCGGGCTGGCGCCGTTCAGTGCGGGAGCGACCCAGCCCTCGGCCACGCCGCCGGAATAAGCGCTGCTGCCCGTCTCCTCGGCGCCCGCAAGGTTGCGCGGGCTGTGGCAGCTGCTGCAATGGCCGAGACCTTCGGCGAGATAGGCGCCGCGGTTCCACTCCGCATCGCGGTCCGGCCGCGGCGTGAATTCGTCCTGATGCAGGAACAGAAGCTTCCAGCCGGCCAGCAGCGGCCGGAAGCCCAGCGGAAAGATCAGGTCGTTCGCCTTGGCCGGAGCGGAGGCCGCCGGCCGGGTCATCAGGAAGGCGTAGATCGCATCCAGATCCCCGTCATGCACCCGGCGGTAATGGTCGTAGGGCAATGCGGGATAGAGATGACGGCCGTCACGCGACACCCCGTCGCGCATGGCGCGTTTGAAAGCCTCCTTCGACCATCCGCCGATCCCGGTTTCCGGGTCCGGCGTGATGTTGGTGGAATAGAGCGTGCCGAACGGCGTCGCCAATGCCCGGCCGCCGGCGTAAGCGACACCCCCGTCGGCGGTGTGGCAGACGATGCAGTCGCCGACCGTGGCCAGCGCAGCACCGCGGGACACCAGTTCCGCCGGGAAGTCGGTGGCCTTGGGCGTGGGAACGGTGGGCAGGCCGCTTCGGTAGGCGATCCCCAGGAACGCGCCGACGCCGGCAAGGCAGGCCAATGCGCCACCGGCTGCCCATCGCGTTGGTTTCATGCTGCACCTCCTCTGGTCCGCCGCATGCCTCGTGGGTGGGCGGATAAGTCCAGGGAGGGTGCCGGAACGTGCGGCAGTCGTATTGAAGAATGGACGCGGGATTTTTGAACGAAACCCGCACGCCCCTACGCCGTTGGTCCAGCAGTTTCGGTTCGCCCGGTCTGCCCGGAAGCCTCAGCCGTTGCGCTCGATGGCGATGGCCGTGGCTTCTCCGCCGCCGATGCACAGAGAGGCCACGCCGCGGGTTAGTCCGCGCGCCGCCAGAGCGTGCAGCAGCGTCACGATCAGCCGCGCGCCGGTGGCGCCGATGGGATGGCCGAGCGCGCAGGCCCCGCCATTGACGTTCAGCCGGTCGGACGCGATGCCGAGGTCACGCTGTGCCGCCATGGCGACAACGGCGAAGGCCTCGTTGATCTCGAACAGGTCGACGTCGTCCACCGACCAGCCGACCTTGTCCAGCAATTTGCGGATCGCCGGAATGGGGGCGGTGGTGAACCACGCCGGATCCTGGCTGTGGGTGGCGTGGCCGCGGATCTCCGCCAGGATCGGCAGGCCGGCGGCTTCGGCGACCGAGCGACGGGTCAGCACCAGCGCCGCGGCACCGTCGGCATTTGCGGACGAGCTGGCGGCGGTGATCGTCCCGTCGCGGCGGAAGGCCGGTTTCAGCGCCGGGATTTTGTCGGGCGAGACCTTCAGCGGAATCTCGTCCTGTCCGACCAGCCGGTCGCCGCCTTTGGCGGGCATGGCGACGGGCACGATCTCCGCCGCGAAGGCGCCGCTTTCCACCGCCGTCCGGGCGCGTGTCAGCGTTTGAGCCGCATAGGCGTCCTGTTCGGCGCGGGTGAAGCCGTAGGCCTCGGCCGTCGCCTCGCCGAAATCGCCCATGGCCCGGCCGCCCTCATAGGCGTCCTCCAGCCCGTCCAGCATCATGTGGTCCAGCAGCCGGTCATGGCCGATGCGATAGCCGCCGCGTGCCTTCGCCAGCAGATAGGGGGCGTTGGTCATCGACTCCATGCCGCCGGCCACCACGATGTCGGCCGAACCGGCGCGGATCAGGTCATGGGCCAGCATGGTGGCCTTCATGCCCGAACCGCAGACCTTGTTGATGGTCGTGGCGCCCGTCGCATCGGGCAGTCCGGCGCCGCGGGCCGCCTGCCGGGCCGGTGCCTGCCCCTGTCCCGCCGGCAGGACGCAGCCCATCAGCACCTCGCCGACGCTGGCGGGCGGCAGGCCGGCCCGTTCCACCGCCGCCGCGATGGCGTGCGCGCCGAGTGCGGTTGCCGGCAGTGCCGCAAGCTCTCCCTGAAAGCGCCCGAGCGGCGTGCGGACGGCGGACACGATGACGACGGGATCCTGGCTGGAAAGGGGAGTGGAGGGGGTGTGCATGGTCGTGGTCTCCGGGGCTGCATCCCGACGGGGCGCAGATTAAATGACGATCGTCATGTTTGCATAATTGATGATGATCGTCATATAATTTGTCAACGGGTCTTCAGGCGATTTTCGGAAATGGCGCCGGTCAAGGTCCGGTCACGGAAGGTGCATCATGCGCGTGAGCAAGGAGCAGGCGGCGGAGAACCGGCGCCGGGTGGTGGAGGTGGCAAGCGGGCTGTTCCGCGAGCGGGGATTCAATGGGATCGGTGTCGCCGACCTGATGAAGGAAGCCGGGCTGACCCATGGCGGGTTCTACGGCCAGTTCGCGTCCAAGGAGGATCTGGCGGCGGAGGCCTGTGCCCGCGCGATGGATGTGATGGCGGAGCGCTGGAACGATTCGGCTGAGACGCCGCCGGGGGACGAGGCGCTGGCGGCCTTGCTGGACGGTTACCTGTCGCCGCGTCACCGCGACCACAGCGCCGCCGGCTGTCCAATTGCCGCGCTCGGCGTCGATGTGTCCCGGCAGGGCGGGGCGGTGCGCGGCGCCTTTACCCGGGGCCTTCGCCCGTTCATCGACAGGCTGCAACGGCTGGTGCCGGGCCGCTCGGCGGAGGCAAAGCGCAAGGCCGCCCTCGCCACCCTGTCAGGGATGGTCGGCGCGCTGATCCTCGCGCGCGCCGTCGACGATCCCACCCTGTCGGAGGAGATCTTGGAGGCGGCACGCGAGCGTCTCGGCAGGTCGGGAGCGGCCGGCGAATAGCCGGCGGCTCAGGTCAGGCGATGCGGCGCAGCAACTCGATCCGCAGCGGTTCGCCCAGCAGAGTATCGAACTGCGCGGCGAGGCCGGTGAAGGCCGCGCCCTTGGCATGGGTGTCGAGTGCGGCCTGATCCTGCCAGACCTCGTACATCACGATGGTGCCGGGCCGTTCGCGGTTGACATGGGCGGAGTAGGCGAGGCAGCCCGGCTCCTTCAACACGGCCGGGACGATGGCGGTGATGGCGTCGGCCAATGCCTGCTCCTGACCGGGCTTGGCGACGAGATAGGCGACGAGTTGCACCTGATCGCTCGGCGGAACGCTCATTGCGGTGTTTCCCTTTAGGGTGGCTGACGGAACGGTGGCTGCGGCCAGACTGGCCCATGGACGGGTTCCTGGCAACCCGCCGCGGCGCGTCCGCACCCGTGCGCGAGGTTCGGCTACCTCGGCGGCCGGACGTTCCACCCTGGCCTGTTGGTGATCGGCGTTCTTGCGTACGGGCTATGCCGTCCCAGAGCGCGTGGATGCGTGACAGGAGGCTTTCCCCGCTTGTTGTCCTCGGATCGCCCATCCACGTTTTTATCCAACGCCCCGGGAGACCATGGCTTTTGTCGAATGCAGCGCGCAAGCGCCCGCAGACCGCCGCGGACGAACAAACCGCCTTTTCATCACCCTGATCTGCCTCGCTTTCCTGTTCCTGTCCGTCATCGCAACGGCAGGCTCCGCCTTTGCGCAGTCCCCGCCGGTTGCGCCGGCGACGGCGCAGGACCCAAGCCCGAAAGAGATCGGACGACTGATCGATTCGCTGGAGACCCCGGCCAAGCGCGAGGCGCTGCTCGATCAGCTCAAGGCTTTGCAGCAGGCCGAACAGGCGGTGAAACCCGACCGGGAGCCGGAGGGGCTGGGCACCCGCCTGCTGACCCTGCTGTCCTCGCGCCTGGACGATTTGGGGCAGGAGGTCCGGACGACCGGCGAGGTGGTGCTGAATGCTCCGCAGGGCATGCGCTGGCTGCAGCGGCAGGCGCTGGACCCGGCGCGGCAGGCGACATGGGCCTGGCTGTTCGCCGAACTGGCCCTGGTCGTGGTGGGCGGACATGCCGCCCGGCTGGTCGCGACGCACCTGCTGCGCCGGCCCCGGTCGGTCCTGGCGGCACGGCCGTTCCATTCCGCCATCGCCAAGGTTCCGCTGCTGCTCGTCCGTGCGCTGATGGATCTGGCCCCGATCGCCGCCTTCGCCGTGGCGGGCTTCGGCGTGCTGGTGTTGATCGACCCGCCCGGCACGGTGCGGCTGTTGGGCATTGCCTTCCTGAACGCCAGCCTGTTCGTGCAGGTCGTGGTCCTGGTGATGCGGGGGCTGCTGTCGCCGCGCTCCACCAACCTGCGGCTGATTCCCATGAGCGATGAGGCGGCGCGTCGGCTGCTGGTGTGGAGCCGCGCCATCGCGGTCTCCACCGTCTATGGCCTGTTCGCAGCCGGGACGGCGCGCACGCTGGGGCTGCCCGAGCAGTCCTACGACACGCTGGTCAAGCTGGTCGGTTTCGCCGATGCCCTCATGCTGACGGCGCTGGTTCTGCAAAGCCGTGCCGCCGTCGCCTCCTGGCTGCGCGGGGAGATTTCGGCCGTTCCCCCGCCTGTGGAGCATGGGCAGGCCGCGGCGCCGGCGGTGAGGACAACGCGCCCCGGCCGCCTTCTGCGCGCCGCCGGTCGGCGTCTGGCCAATGTCTGGCATGCCGTCGCCATCCTCTACATCGTCGCATTGTTCGGCATCTGGGCGCTGGATGTCGAAGGTGGGTTGTGGTTCGTTCTTCGCGCCACCGCCGTGTCGCTGGTCGCGGTCGTGGTGGCCCGGATGGTCGGGCGCGGGATCGCGCGTGGCTCCACGGCGCTGCGGCTGCGCCTGGACCGTCAGCGTTCCACCTTGGGCGATCGGCGGATAAAGCGTTACATCGGGCCCGGCACGCGGCTGCTGCACTGGGCGTTGGCGGCGGTGACCGGACTGGTCGTGCTGGACGCCTGGGGGCTGGACGTGCGTGGGACACTGGAAACGGCGATGGGCTGGCGGTTCCTGGCGTCCGGCCTCGCCATCCTGCTGGTGGCCGCCATCGCGCTCGCGGTTTGGGAGCTGACCAACGCCGTGATCGAGCGGAATCTGGCGACCACCGACCGCTATGGACATGCCATCCAGCGAAGCGCGCGCATCCGCACCCTGCTGCCGCTTCTGCGCAACGCCCTGATGGTGGTGCTGCTCACCTTCGTGACGTTGATCACCCTGTCGGAACTGGGGTTGGACATCGGGCCGTTGCTGGCCGGTGCCGGTGTCGTCGGTCTGGCCGTCGGCTTCGGTGCCCAGACGCTGGTGAAGGACGTCATCACCGGCCTGTTCATTCTGTTCGAGGACACCATCTCGGTCGGCGACGTGGTCAATGTCGGCGGCAAGGGCGGACTGGTGGAGGGCATCACCATCCGCACCATCCGTCTGCGCGATTTCGACGGAACGGTGCACACCGTGCCGTTCAGCGCGGTGACCAGCATCTCCAACATGACCAAGGACTTCAGCTTTTATGTGTTCGACGTCACCGTGGCCTATCGCGAGGATGTCGACCGCGTGGTGTCGGTGCTGCACGAGATCGGGGCGGGAATGCGCGCCGACCAGCGCTTCGCCCCGCTGATCCTGGAACCGCTGGAGGTGCTGGGAGTCGATGCCTTCCAGGACTCCGCCGTCCTGATCAAGGCGCGCATCAAGACCCTGCCGATCCAGCAATGGACTGTCGGCCGTGAATTCAACGGGCGCATGAAGAAGCGCTTCGGAGAGTTGGGGATTGCCATCCCGTTTCCGCAACGCATTCTTCACATCGCGTCGAATGGGATGTCCAGGGCAAGCGCCTATGGCGAAGCCGCGGAGTGACTGCAGCGTGCGGCCGCGCTTCCCGCCTAGGCTGGCCGGATCGTGGCCGCACGCTGCCTGACCGAAAGGTCCGTGCGCGAACAGCCATTCGTTGTCGTTTCCGCACGGAAAGCGATGCTGCTTTTTTGTGCGATGACAGATTTTTAAATTGGAATAATTTAAAGCGGAAAAGTTAGAATCCGAACAGTTCAGAGCTTCTCCGGTGGAGAGAACTGACATGTTGCAAATCGTCTTTCGCAGCCAATTGACGAAGTTGCTCTCCTACACCGACATTCAAAAGTTGTGTCTGGCCTCCGCCAGGAACAACAGGAAGGCTGGGGTCACCGGGTTCATGGTCGAATGCGGCGGGGTTTTCCTGGAGGCTATCGAAGGGGAAACCCGCGAAGTCGACGAAACATTCAGTCGGATCCGTCACGACACGCGGCACGACCAAATGGAGATCGTCTATTCCGAAAACGGACTGGATCGACGACGGTTCGGGGCCTGGTCGATGAACGTGATGTTCCTGGACGACGACGTGTTCTGGCAAACCGTGTTCGGGACGGGATTCTCCTGTGACGAATTGCTGTCCTCCCGGGCATTGGAACCGGCTTTTGCCCTTGGGCTGCTGGCCATGGCCTATCAGTATGCCTGTACGCAAGCGAAGGTCGAGCCACCGCCGGCGGGCGCAAGGCCGGGAAGAATCCCGCGGATCGGCCACATGCTCCGCCGTTGAGGTCAATCCTCGGCGGAACTGCCGACCGCGCCCAGGGAACCGAGATACTGCTCCTCCCATTCGCGTCCGGCTTCCAGCTCGCCGAACAGCCAGTCGCGGAACAGCTGGATTTTCGGCAACGCGGCGGTCGATTTCAGCGTGACGAAGCCATGCCCCTGCGCCCGCAGCCCGTGGGTGGGGAAGGGGACGACGAGCTGGCCGGACTGAAGTTCCTGCCGTGCGAGCAGCAGGCTGTCCAGGCACACGCCCATCCCGTTCACCGCGGCGTTGATCGCCATGAAGGAGCGGTCGAAGCGCAGACCGCGCTCCATGTCCAGATGGACGCTGCGATGGCGGCGCATCCAGTCGCGCCAGCCCAGGATGTTGACCTCCGAATGGATCAGGACGTGGCGGCTGAGGTCCTTCGGCTCCCGGATCGGGTTGAGGCCGTTCGCCAGCGCCGGCGAGCACATCGGGACGATGATGTCCTCCGGAAACTGTTCCAGCACGCAGCCGGCCGGCGGCGGTCCGGGGTTGTAGCGGATGTCGACGTCGACCGCCCCCGCTGTCAGGTCGATGGGCGAGACCGAGGCCTGGAGGCGAATGTCGATGGCGGGATGCAGCGCCTTGACCCGGTTCAGCCGCGGCATCAGCCATTGGGTGGCGAAGCTGGGCATCGACCGGACGGTGAGGATCGTCGTGCCGCTGCCGGTGCTGGTGACGTTGCGGGTGGCCGCATCCATGCGGGCGAAGGCGCCGATGATCTCGTTGGCATAGGTCCGGCCGGCGTCGGTCAGGGTGACCGCGCGGTGAACACGATGGAACAGCGGAAGGCCTAACTGTTCCTCCAGAATTTTCACCTGATGGCTGATCGCCGACGGCGTCAGTCCCAGATCCTCCGCCGCGGTCGCGAAGGAACCGAGCCGCGCGGCGGCTTCGAAGGCTTGCAATGCCTTGATGGAGACCCGTTTCCGCATCGCACCCTTCAGATGAATTCAGCTCATCGATGAGCGATCTTATTCGTTTGTCGAATTCATCTCAAGATCATACGATCACATCAATCATCGGCTGAACGAATCATCGGCAGCCTGATCGAAATCACCACAACCGAGCGAAACCGACGCTCCGTCGCGGCACCCCCTGTGCCGCCACGGCGGAGCCTGCTTCGACAAGAGGGAGCGAGCATGCTGCTGTCCAACAAGGTCTGCGTGATCACCGGCGCCGCGTCGCGCCGCGGCATCGGCCGGGCGACCGCAAGGCTTTTCGCGCTGCATGGCGGGCGCGCGATCATCCTGGACCTCGACGGCGCCCAGGCGGCTGAAGCCGCCGCCGAGCTGGGCGAGGCGCACCGCGGCTTCGCCTGTGACGTGACCGATCGCGACGCCTGCTTCGCCGCCGCGTCCCGCGTGGTCGAGGAGTTCGGCCGCATCGACGTGCTGGTCAACAACGCCGGCATCACCCAGCCGCTGAAGTTCATGGACATCGGCCCGAAGAATTACGAGGCGGTGACCGACGTCAGCCTGCGCGGCACGCTGTACATGAGCCAGGCCGTCGTCCCCCACATGCGCGAGCGCAAGTCCGGATCCATCGTCTGCATCTCGTCGGTGTCGGCGCAACGCGGCGGCGGCATCTTCGGCGGCCCGCATTACAGCGCGGCGAAGGCCGGCGTGCTGGGCCTCGCCAAGGCGATGGCGCGTGAACTGGGACCGGACAATGTCCGCGTCAATTCGGTGACGCCGGGCCTGATCCAGACCGACATCACCGGCGGCAAGCTGACCGACGAGCTGCGGACGGAAATCCTGAAGGGTATCCCGCTGAACCGCCTGGGCGACGCCGAGGATGTGGCCCGCTCCTGTCTGTTCCTGGCGTCGGAGCTGTCCTCCTACATCACCGGCGCCACGCTCGACGTCAACGGCGGCATGCTGATCCACTGATCCCGAAATGCTGGAGACACCTTCCGTGGACACCGCACTCGACACCACCCCGCTCGGGCACAATGTGCCGCTGGCCGAACGCGCCTACCGCATCCGCCGCAACGCTCTGCTGATGGGCGAGGTGCAGGGGCAGGGCTATATCGGCCAGGCGCTGGACATCGCCGACGTGCTGGCGGTCTCCTACTTCCACGCCATGAAGTATCGCCCCGAGGACCCGCATTGGGAGGAGCGCGACCGCTTCCTGCTGTCCAACGGCCATTACGCCATCGCGCTGTACGCCGCCTTGATCGAGGCCGGCATCATCCCGGCCGAAGAGCTGGAGACCTACGGCAGCGACGACAGCCGCCTGCCGATGTCGGGCATGGCCAGCTACACGCCGGGCATGGAGATGTCGGGCGGCTCGCTCGGCCTCGGCCTCAGCATCGCGGTCGGGATCGGCCTGGGGCTGAAGCGCAAGAATTCCGCTGCCCGTGTCTACACGCTGTTCTCCGACGGCGAACTGGACGAGGGATCGGTGTGGGAGGCCATCATGTCGGCCGCCCATTACAAGCTCGACAACATGATCGCCATCGTCGACGTCAACAACCAGCAGGCCGACGGCCCCTCCACCCAGGTGATGGCGTTCGAGCCGCTGGTGGACAAGCTGGAGGCCTTCGGCTGGTTCGTTCAGCGGGTCGACGGCAACGACATGGACGCGGTGGTCGCCGCCTTCGATGCCGCCAAGTCGCACCCCGAGCCCAAGCCGCGGATGATCGTCTGCGACACCAAGATGGGCAAGGGCGTGCCCTTCCTCGAAGCCCGCGAAAAGAACCACTTCATCCGCGTCGACGCGCACGAATGGCAGCTGGCGCTGGATGCGCTCGACGCCGGGAGGACCGCATGAGCACCGCTGCAAACACCACTGCAAAGCCGCGCCTGAAGACCTCCGCCATGATCGCCTCGATCGCGGCGGAGGGACAGCGGACCAAGGCGGCGCCCTTCGGTCATGCGCTGGTCGAACTGGCGAAGCAGCGGACCGAGATCGTCGGCATGACCGCCGACCTCGCCAAATACACCGACCTGCACATCTTCGCCCAGGCCTACCCGGACCGCTTCTATCAGATGGGCATGGCCGAGCAGCTGTTGATGGGGGCGGCGTCCGGCATGGCGCATGAGGGCATGATGCCCTTCGTCACCACCTACGCCGTCTTCGCCTCGCGCCGGGCCTACGATTTCGTCCACCAGACGATCGCGGAGGAGAACCGCAACGTCAAGATCGCCTGCGCCCTGCCGGGCCTGACCTCCGGCTATGGTCCCAGCCATCAGGCGGCCGAGGATCTGGCGCTGTTCCGCGCCATGCCGAACATGGTCGTCATCGACCCCTGCGACGCCCACGAGATCGAGCAGGTGGTGCCGGCCATGGCCGCCTACAACGGGCCGGTCTACATGCGGCTGCTGCGCGGCAACGTCCCGCTGGTTCTGGACGAGTACGATTACAAGTTCGAACTCGGCAAGGCCAAGCTGCTGCGCGACGGCGCCGAGGTTCTGGTCATCTCGTCCGGCATCATGACGATGCGGGCGCTGGAGGTGGCCAAGCTGCTGGAGGCCGACAAGGTCGGCGTCGCGGTTCTGCACGTCCCCACCATCAAGCCGCTCGACACCGAGACCATCCTGCGCGAGGCGGCACGCACCGGCCGCATGGTGGTGGTAGCGGAAAACCACACCGTCATCGGCGGGTTGGGCGAGGCGGTGGCCGGCACCCTGCTGCGCGGCGGCGTCGCCCCGGTCTTCCGCCAGATCGGCCTGCCCGACGAGTTCCTGAAGGCCGGCGCCCTGCCGACCCTGCACGATCTCTACGGCATCTCCACCGACGCCATGGCGGCCAGCATCAGGGGATGGCTGTAACCCGGCATCCGTCCACCCGACCACACCCGACCAACCAACAAACATCCATAGGGAGAGAGATCCGATGAAGAAGCTGCTTTTGTCGCTGGTGGTGGGCACCGCCCTGGTCGCTTCGCCGGCCGCCTGGGCCCAGCAGGTCCTGCGTCTGGCCCACAACGCGGCGCCGGGCAACCCGAAGGCGGAAGCCTCGCTGAAGTTCGCGGAACTCGTCGCCAAGAAGACGGACGGCCGGGTGAAGATCGAGGTCGGCGGCAGCGCCCAATACGGCGACGACGCCGAGGCGCTGACCAGCATGCGGCTCGGCACGCTGGCCTTCAGCGCCAATTCGCAGGGCACCGCCTCGGGCGTCGTGCCGGAATATGCCGTGCTTGGCCTGCCCTTCCTGTTCCAGTCATTGCCGCAGGCGTGGAAGGTTCTGGACGGCCCGGTGGCGAAGAAGCTGGACGAGGCGTCGAAGGCCAAGGGGCTGGTTCTGCTGGCGATGTGGGACAACGGCATCCGCCATGTCTCCAACAATGTCCGGCCGATCACCAAGCCGGAGGATCTGGCCGGCATCAAGATCCGCACCCCGCCGGACCCGATCACGGTCGACATCTTCAAAGCTCTCGGCGCCAACCCGATGCCGCTGGCCTTCTCCGAGCTTTACATCGCGCTCCAGCAGGGCGTGGTCGACGGGCAGGAGAACCCGCTGATGAACATCTACTCGTCGAAGCTCTTCGAGGTGCAGAAATACATCTCGCTGACCGGCCACAAGTATGAATCGACCCCGCTGCTGGCCAGCAAGATCGTGTTCGACACCCTGTCGAAGGCCGATCAGAAGGCGGTGCTGGACGCGGCGGCCGAGGCCGGCAAGCTGAACCGCGAGATGTCCGCCAAGGCCGACAAGGAACTGCAGGCGAAGATGGAAGACGCCGGCGTGAAGTTCAACACGGTGGATCCGGCGCCCTTCATCGCCAAGACCAAGTCCGTCTATGACAAGTGGGAGAAGCAGTTCCCTGAACTGGTCGCCCTGGTCCGCAAGGAAGCCGCCGCCGGAGCGGCGCAGTGATGACGGTATCCCACGAGCGGGAGCATGAGGTGGCGGGACTTCCCGCCACTCTTCTCCAGGCGGCCGACGGTGCCATCACCGTCCTTTCCGCCGCCGTGGCGATCCTTTCCCTGATCGTGCTGTTCCTGGCTCTGGGCGCCGAGGTCGTCGTCCGTTACCTGACGACGCAGGGGCTGGGCTGGCCGTCGGAACTGCCGAACCTGCTGTTCCCCTGGCTGGTGATGGGCGGCGTGGTGCTGGCGGCGCAGAAGGGCGCGCATATCTCCGTCACGTTGCTGCTCGACCTGCTGCCCCGCCCGCTGGCCCGCGCGCTGCTGCTGGCGATGCAGGTGGTGGTGGGGGCGACCTTCTTCTATCTCGCCTACATCGGCCTCGCCGTCATCGAGATCACCGGCAGCGAGATCTACCCGGTGACGGGCGTCAGCGCCCGCTGGGCCTACCTGTCGCTGATCGCCGGCTTCGTCGGCGTGGGTCTGACCGCCGTCACCACCTTCCTGCGCCTGCTGATCGCCGAAGACCCGCGGTCCGTCCGCGCCCATGTGTCGGAGGAAGAGATATGACCGTCGTGATGGTCGCCGTCTTCGGCCTTCTCCTGCTGCTCTCCTTTCCCGTCGGCTATGCGCTGGTCATCAGTTCCGGCGCCGCGGTGATGACCATGGGGTCGGTGCCGACCGTGATCGCGGTCGTCAAGCTGTTCCAGCCGACCCAGAGCTTCCCCCTGCTGGCAATTCCCTTCTTCATCCTGTCCGGCGCGCTGATGATGAGCGGCACGCTGGGCCAGAAGCTGGTGCGCTTCGCCGCCGCGCTGGTCGGGCGCTATCCCGGCGGTCTGGCCCAGGTCACCGTCGTCGGTTCCACCATCTTTGGCGGCGTGTCCGGATCGGCGGTGGCGGAGGCGTCGGCGCTCGGGTCCATGCTGATCCCCTGGCAGAAGCGCGAGGGCTATCCGGCGGCGTTCGGCGCGGCGGCGACCGCCTCCTCGTCGGTCATCGCCGGGCTGATCCCGCCGTCGATCCCGCTGATCCTTTACGCCGCGGTGTCGAACGCCTCCATCGCCTCGCTGTTCCTCGCCGGCATCCTGCCGGGCCTGCTGCTGGCCGCCGGCATGATGGTGGTGTGTTACGTCAGCGGCCGGACCCGCAATTTCCCGCTGCTGAAGAGCGAGGGCGGACTGCGGGCGCTGGGGCAGGCAACCATTTCCGCCCTGCCGGCGCTGCTGATGCCGGCCTTCATCCTGGTGCTGCTGCGCTTCGGCATCGCCACCCCGACGGAGGTCAGCGTCGTCGCTGTCGCCTATGCGCTGCTGGTCAGCGTGCTGATCTACCGCGACCTGACCTGGAAGCGCATCCATGCCGCCCTGATGGGGACAGTGGTGACCACGGGCGTCGTCATGCTGGTGATCGCCGCGTCGAACCTCGTCGGCTATGTGCTGATCACCGAAGCGATCCCGAATGCGGTGGCCGCCTATGCGCAGACGGTGCTGCAGGAGCCGTGGCTGATCATCCTGGCGATGAACCTGATCATGCTGGTGGTCGGCATGTTCCTGGACCTGCCGGCGGCGATCCTGCTGCTGGGGCCGACATTCGTCGCCGTCGGCGGCGCCATCGGCATGGACCCGATCCAGCTGGGCATCATGATGGCGGTCAACCTCAGCATCGGCCTGTTCACGCCGCCGATCGGCACCACGCTGTTCATCTCCGCCGCCATCTCCCGCGAGCCCATCGGCGCCATCGTGCGCGAGCTGTGGCCCTTCTATCTGGTGGCGCTGATCGTGCTGGGCCTCGTGTCCTACGTGCCTGCGACCATCCTGTACTGAGCCGGCGGCAAGCTATCAGTGATGATTATCGGCCGTCATCCCCGCGAAAGCGGGGATCCAGAGCTTCCAGGGCAAGCGCTTGTAAAGTCTGGATTCCCGCCGTCGCGGGAATGACGACCGAAGTAAGCCACTGATTGGGAGACGGCGTCTCCCAGCAGGGATGCTGGAAGCCCGCAAGTTCTGAGCTGGGCGGCACATCAATTCCAAGGATCATGACACGATGACGACAGTCGGTTTCATCGGCCTCGGTTCCATGGGAATGCCCATGGCGCGCAATCTGCTGGCGAAGGGTTTCGCCGTTCGGGGCTTCGACGTGCGGGCCGAGAGTGTCGGGACGCTGGAAGCGGCCGGCGGAAAGGGCGCCTCCAGCGCGGCAGCGGCGGCGGCCGGTGCGGACGCGCTGGTGCTGATGGTGGTCAATGCCGCGCAGGCCGACGCCGCGCTCTTCGCCGACGGCGCGCTGGAGGCCCTGCCGGCCGGCGCTTCGGTGATCCTGATGGCGACCTGCCCGCCGGGCGCCGTCGCCGCGCTGGCCGAACGGGTGGAAGCGGCCGGGCGCCGCTTCGTCGATGCGCCGGTTTCCGGCGGGGTAGTGGGCGCGGTGGCGGGAACGCTGTCGATCATGGCCGCCGCCGAGGCCGCGACGTTGGAGCGGGTTCGCCCGATCCTGGCGGCGATGGGCGACAAGGTCTTCCATGTCGGCGAAAAGCCGGGGCAGGGTGCTACGGTCAAGACCGTCAACCAGCTGCTGTGCGGCGTCCACATCGCCGTGGTGGCGGAGGCCTTCGCGCTGGCCGCCAAGGTCGGGGTCGATCTCGACATCCTGCTGCAGATCATGAGCGGGTCGTCGGCGTCGAGCTGGATGCTGAAGGACCGGGGGCCGCGCATGCTGGAGGCGGAGCCGGAGATCACCAGCGCGGTGGACATCTTCGTCAAGGATCTGGGGATCGTACTGGAGGCCGGGCGCGACGCCAAGGCGGCGCTGCCGCTGGCCGCCGTCGCCCACCAGATGTTCCTCGCCACCTCTGGCCGCGGCGAAGGGGCGATGGACGACAGTCAGGTCATCCGCAGCTATCACGCGGTGAACGGCACCGCCGCGGGGCGGCCGTGATGGAGCGCATCGTCTTCCTGGACCACGACACGATGGGGGCGGACATCGCGCTACGCCGTCCCAATGTGCCGCATGAGTGGACGCAGTATGGCCGCACCGCGCCGGAGCAGATCGTCGAGCGGGCACGCGGGGCGACCGTCCTGATCGTCAACAAGGTGCCGATCCGCGCTGAGACGCTGGAGCAGCTGCCCGACTTGCGCTTCGTCGCCGTGGCGGCGACCGGGACCGACACTGTGGACCTCGCCGCCTGCCGTGCTCGTGGCATCGCGGTGTCGAACGTCCGCGCCTATGCCATCCACACGGTGCCGGAACATGTCTTCGCCCTGATGCTGGCGCTGCGCCGGTCCCTGCCGGCCTACCGGGAGTCGGTGGCGGCGGGGGCGTGGCAGGCCTGCGGCCAGTTCACCCTGCTGGAACACCCGATCCGCGATCTGCACGGCTCGACGCTCGGCATCGTCGGGCGCGGCGCTATCGGGCTGGCGGTGGCAACCATCGCCCGCGCCTTCGGCATGCGCGTGCTGTTCGCCGGCCGCAAGGGGGAGGCGGTAAGCGGACCGGACCATGTGCCGTTCGACGCGGTGCTGGCCGAGAGCGACGTGCTGACCCTGCATTGCCCGCTGACCCCCGCCACCCGCCATCTGCTGGGCGAGGCGGAGTTCGCCCGGATGGCGCGCCGGCCGCTGGTCATCAACACCTCGCGCGGCGGGCTGATCGACGACATGGCGCTGGTCCGGGCGCTGGAAGGCGGGCTGATCTCCGGTGCCGCCGTCGATGCCACGGCGGTGGAGCCGCCGCCGGACGACCATCCCTTCCTCCGCCTTGCCGGGCGCACCGACTTCCTGCTGACCCCGCACATCGGCTGGGCCAGCGTCGAGGCGCGGCAGGCCGTCGCCGAACAGGTCACCGCCTGCATCGAAGCCTTCGCGGCCGGGCGGCCGATCAATCTGGTGACGTGACGGCGCAGCCCCGCACCATCCCGCATTCCCGAAAGGACCACATGATGCCCAGCGTCGATCCGCGCCGGATGGCGAACGCGATCCGCTTTCTGTCCATGGATGCCATCGAGCGCGCGGGCGAGGGGCATCCCGGCACCCCGCTCGGCGCCGCCGACATCACGACGGCGCTCTTCACCCGGCACCTGAAGTTCAACGCCGCCGACCCGCTGTGGTTCGACCGCGACCGCTTCGTCCAGTCGAACGGCCATGGCTCGATGCTGATCTACTCGCTGCTGCATCTCAGCGGCTACGAGGCGATGACGCTGGAGGAACTCAAGCGGTTCCGCGTGCTTGGGTCGCACACCGCCGGTCATCCGGAAATCCACCAGTCCTGCGGCATCGAGGTGACGACCGGGCTGCTGGGGCAGGGCATCGCCAACGCTGCCGGCATGGCGCTGGCCGAAGCCTTCCTGAACCACCGCTTCGGCGACGACATCGTCGATCACCGAACCTATGCGCTGGTCGGCGACGGTTGCCTGCAGGAGGGTGTGGGGCAGGAGGTCATCGCGCTCGCCGGGCATCTGCGGCTGGGCAAGCTGACCTATCTGTGGGACGACAACCGCATCACCGACGACGGCGGCATCGACCTCGCGTTGTCCGACGACATGGCCGCCCGCTTTCGCGCCAGCAATTGGCATGTGCAGGAGGTCGACGGCCACGACATCGAGGCGGTGTCGGAAGCGCTGCGCCTCGCCAAGCTCGATCCGCGGCCGTCGATGATCGCCTGCACCACCAGCATCGGACGCGGCCTGCCGCATGAGGGCCAGCGCGCCGCCCACAGCGCCCGGCTGTTCAAGGAACACACCGACGCCGCCCGCCGCGCGCTCGACTGGCCGCATGCGCCTTTTGAAATCCCGGAGGATGTCCGCGCCGCGTGGCTGGAGGCTGGCCGCCGGGGTGGCGCGGAGCAGCAGGCTTGGCAAGCCCGCGTCGCCGTGCTGCCCATCGAAAAGCGCCGCGAGTTGGACCGGCTGCGCGAGGGGCGGCTGCCCGACGGCTGGGCCGACGCGCTACACGCTTTCAAGCGCCGCATGGCGGAGAGCGGGCACAGCGATCACGGTTACAAGATCTCCGGCGACATCGTCGACCTGATGACGGAGGTCATTCCGGAGATGCTGAGCGGTGCGCCGGACCTGGAAGGCGCCACCCTGCACAAGCGGCGGCTGGCCGCCTTCACCGCCGACGACCGCTCCGGCCGTTACGTCCATTACGGCGTGCGCGAGCATGCGATGGGCAGCATGCTGAACGGCATTGCCGCCCATGGCGGGGTGGTGGCGAGCGGTATCACCTATCTGGCCTTCTGCGATTACGAACGCCCGGCCATCCGCATGGCGGCGCTGATGGGGCTGCCGGTCACCTTCGTCTTCAGCCACGATTCCATCGGCATCGGCACCAACGGCCCGACGCACCAGCCGGTGGAGGTGCTGGCGGCATTGCGCGCCATTCCCAACCTGCTGGTGCTGCGCCCCGCCGATGTGGTCGAGGCGGCCGAGTGCTGGGAGATCGCCCTGGAGCACCGCTCCGGCCCGACGGCGCTGGTCTTCGCCCGCCAGCCGCTAGACCCGGTGCGCCGCGCCGTGAATTTTGGGGCCGACGCCGACAACCGCTGCCGGCGCGGCGGCTATGTGCTGGCCGAGGCGGCGGGAGGCCAGCGCCGGGTCACGTTGCTCGCCACCGGATCGGAGGTCGCCATCGCGTTGCAGGCCCGCGACCTGCTGCAGGCCGATGGGGTGCCCACCGCAGTGGTCTCGATGCCCTGCTGGGAACTGTTCGAGCAGCAGGATCAGGCCTATCGCCGCGCCGTCATCGACCGGTCGACGGTGCGGGTCGCCGTCGAGGCGGCGGTGGTCCAGGGGTGGGAACGCTACATCGGCGAGGATGGCGGCTTCGTCGGCATGAGCGGGTTCGGCGCATCCGGCGCGGTGCCCGACCTCTACCGCCACTTCGGCATCACGCCGGACCGGGTGGCGGAGGAGGCGCGGGCACGGCTTTAACGGTCCTCAGATCTCACGCTTGCCCATCTGGTCGGCGATGTAGTCGGCCTGCCGGATCGCCAGCGCGACGATGGTCAGGGTCGGGTTCTCCGACCCGCCGCTGGTGAACTGGCTGCCGTCCGATACGAACAGGTTCTTGACGTCGTGCGCCTGTCCCCACTTGTTGAGGACACCGTCACGGGCGTTGGCGCTCATGCGGTTGGTGCCGAGATTGTGGGTGGAAGGATAGGGCGGGGTGTGGATGGTCCGCACCGCCCCCACCGCGTCATAGACCGCTGACCCGCGGCCATAGGCGTGGGTGCGCATGGCGATGTCGTTGGGGTGGTCGTCGAAATTGACGTTGGGGATGGGCAGGCCGAATTTGTCCTTGTCCGTCGCGTGCAGGGTGACGCGGTTGATCTCGCGCGGCATGTCCTCCCCCACCAGCCACATGCCGGCCATATGGTCGTAGGCATCCAGCGCCGAGCTGAAATCGCGGCCCCAGGCGCCGGGATCGAGGAAGGCCGCCATGAAGGGCACGCCTAGCGACAGCGTTTCCATCTCGTAGCCGCCGACGAAACCGCGGCGCGGGTCGAAGCGGGATTCGTCGCGGATGATGCCGGCCATGGTGGTGCCGCGATACATGTGGACCGGCTTGTCGAACAGCGCATAGACCGAGCCGGTCATGTGCCGCATGTAGTTGCGCCCGACCTGACCGGAGGAGTTGGCCAGCCCGTCCGGGAACATCGTCGAGGTCGAGTTCAGCAGCAGGCGCGGGCTTTCGATCGAGTTGCCGGCGACCGCGACGATGCGGGCCTTCTGCCGGTGGATGGCGCCGGTGCTGTCGGCATAGAGCACGGCGTTGACCTTGCCCTTGGCGTCATGCTCGATCTTCAGCACCTGGGCGTCCGGCCGGACCTCCAGGTTGCCGGTGGCCTCGCCCTTGGGGATCTCGGTGTAGAGGGTGGACCATTTCGCGCCCGATTTGCAGCCCTGGAAACAGAAGCCGATCTGCTGGCAGGAGCCGCGGCCGTCGCGCGGCTTGCTGTTGATCGACATGTTGCCGGTGTGGAATTCGGCATAGCCCAGCTTCTTGGCGCCGGCCGCCAGCACCTTGTAATTGTTGTTGCCGGGCAGGCGCGGGATGCCGTTGGTGCCGGTCGTCCCCATCTTGAATTCGGCCTTGTCGTAATAGGGCTCCATCTCCGCCAGCGTCACCGGCCAGTCGAGCAGGTTGGCGCCCTCCACCTCGCCGTAGGTCGTGCGCGCCTTGAACTCGTGCTCCTGAAAGCGGAGCGAGGCGCCGGCCCAATGGATGGTGGAGCCGCCGACCGCCTTGACGATCCAGGCCGGCAGGTTGGGGAAGTCCTTCGCCACCCGCCAGCTGCCGGACGTGGTGCGCTTGTCCAGCCAGGAGATTTGCGAAAAGCTCTTCCATTCGTCATTCACGAAATCCTGGATTTCGTGACGCTTGCCGGCTTCCAGGCAGACGACCTTGATGCCCTTCTGGGCCAGTTCGTTCGACAAAGTGCCGCCGCCGGCACCCGATCCGATCACCACCACGACGCTGTCGTCGTCCATTGCGAATTTCGCGACCATGTCTCGGTCCTCCCCATTTTTCGGGTATTCAGTGGGCGTTCATTCAGGCCAATCGGTGGTGCCGTCAGGCGTCCTTGATCCAGTCGATGTCGTCGAAGCCGCGGTGGATGTAGCCGCCATATTCGGCCGACGCCCCTTCGTAGCCGAGCTTTGCCCACACCTCCGGCTGGTTGTAGAGCGCGACCACCATGTCGCCGCGGACCTTGGCGAAGAACGGCGTGGTCTCGATGGATTTCAGGACGGCGACGCGATCCTTCTCCGCCTTGATGGCGGCGTAGGGCGTGCCGTGCAGCTTGCGCGCGGCGGCATCGAGAGCAACCGCGCCTTCGTTGAGCTGGCCGGCCACGGTGGCGTCCTTGGCCGCCGCCTGGTCCATCGAGGCCAGCGCCGTCTCGTAATAGGCGTCGCCCAGCCGGTCGTGCGGATAGAGGTCGCGCACCATCACCAGCAGGGTCTTGGCTGCGTCGGGCTTGATGGCGGTCAGCGCCTCGGCCCAGGCCGGGATCGCTCCGATCGACACCATGCCGCCGGAAACCGCGCCGGCCGCCGCCATCGACGCGGCGGAGGTCTTCAGAAAATTGCGCCGGTTGAGCCGTATCCGTTTGTCGAGAACGCGCATGATCGACGTCTCCTTCCCAGGTGGATTGTTTTTGCTGTCAAAGCTCAGCGGTAGCGGCCGTGGCGTTGCAGGACCTCGGTCTTGTAGCCGTCCGGATCGGTGATGAAGAAAAAGCGGGCCAGCAGGGTGCCGCCGGGGGCGAATTCCTTCACCGGCGTCACCGGGAAGCCCAGAGCCGACAGCCGGGCGTGTTCGCCGTCCAGATCGTCCACCGCCACCGCCATGTGGCCGTAGCCGTCGCCGTGGGTGTAGGGCGCGGTGCGGTCGTGGTTGACCGTCAGCTCCAGTTCCATGTCGTTTTCGGCGTTGCGCAGGTAGATCAGCGTGAAGCCGTCGAACCCCAGCCGCTCGGCCGGTTCCAGTCCGAAGGCCTTGGCGTAGAAGTCCAGCGACCGCTGTTCGTCGAGGACGCGCACCATCATGTGAATGATTTTGGCCATGATGTATCCTGCGAAGTCGTGGAGAGTCGGCGCTACCCTTTGGCCTTGGCCTCCAGGAACTGGACGATGCTCTTGCGGATCGCATCGTCGTCCTGGCGGTAGTTCATGTAGCTGCCGGGAACGAACTGGTTGGAGTTCGCCAGCCAGCGTTCCAGATGGCCGGCGTCCCAGGCGAAGCCGGCACCGCGCAGCGCATCCGAATATTCGAAGCCGTCGGCCGTCCCGGCCTTGCGGCCGATGACGCCGTAGAGCGGCGGTCCGGCGCGCGGCCCATCGTCCTTCTTCACAGAATGGCAGGTTCCGCATTGCTGCCGGAACAGCACCTCGCCATCCGCCGCCGCCGATTTCGGCGTGAAGGGCGAGAAGGGTATGGACAGAAGGAGCAGCAACATCACCCAGCGGTGCGGCGACATCCTCGCGTGCATCGCATGCCTCATCGTTTGAAAATCCTCCCGAAGCGGGGCGCCGGCACTTCGGACCAGCCGGAGCGGCGCCGTCGACTGGGTAGAGCAAGGGGCATGCCACGCTGCGAGAGGCCGTGGCGGACAAGCAGGCAAGCCGGTTTCTGGCCGTCTGCCCTCTGCCAACCGTCCCAACTGTTTCATTTTGGGACACCGCAGCGCGACAGATCGTCCTGTAATGAGACAGTGCGTACAGCGAACCTTCTTTAAAATTGGCGTTCCCTGGTGGCTTGGGCTTTTGGCACGCCGGTTGCTTTATGGGGTCGGCGATGCGGCTGCCCCGGTTCGGCGGCCGCAAGCGGCCTGAGGCTGCGCACCACGTCGTCGCGCCGCCACCGTCGCGCCATTGCCGATCCCGCCCTTACCACTGCCGGTGACCCGTCATCCGGCATGCGCGGCCGACGCGATCCCTCAGGCCCGATCCACAAGCCCGACCATCGGAACACCATCATCAAAATCATGGGGAGAGACGACATGCCGGATGGATTGACGCTGAACAAGATCACCAGCCAGAAAGGCATCGGCATCACCGAGGCGGCGCGCCGCGTCGCCGATCTCGGCTGGACGCCGTCCTACGTCAAGGAGGCGATGAGCTTCCCGACCGACTACAAGATCTCCAAGGCGCCGCGCGACCCGATGAAGCAGGTCCTGCGCTCCTACTTCCCGATGCAGGAGGAGAAGGACAACCGCGTCTACGGGGCGCTGGACGCGGCACTGCGCGGCGACATGTTCCGCAACGTCGAGCCGCGCTGGATCGAATGGATGAAGCTGTTCCTGGCGATCATCCCCTTCCCCGAGATCTCGGCGGCGCGGTCGATGGCGACGCTGGGCCAGCTGGCGCCGGGGGACGATCTGCGCACCGGCTTCACCATGCAGATGATCGACGAGTTCCGGCACTCGACGATCCAGATGAATCTCAAGAAATGGTACATGGAGAACTACATCGACCCGGCCGGGTTCGACATCACCGAGAAGGCGTTCGGCAAATGCTACGCCACCACCATCGGCCGACAGTTCGGTGAAGCCTTCCTGACCGGCGACGCCATCACCGCGTCGAACATCTACCTGCAGGTCGTGGCGGAGACCGCCTTTACCAACACGCTGTTCGTCGCCATGCCGTCGGAAGCGGCGCGCAACGGCGACTATGCCCTGCCCACCGTCTTCCTGTCGGTGCAGAGCGACGAATCCCGCCACATCGGCAACGGCCATTCCATGCTGATGTCGGTGCTGAAGGAGCCGGACAACCATTTGCTGCTGGAACGCGACATCCGCTATTCCTTCTGGCAGAACCACATGATCGTCGATGCCGCCATCGGCACGATCATCGAATACGGCACCAAGCACCGCGACAAGAACAAGGAATCCTACGCCGAGCTGTGGCACCGCTGGATCTTCGAGGATTACTACCGCACCTACATGCTGCCGCTGGAGAAGTACGGCATCAAGATCCACCATGACGACGTTCACGAAGCCTTCGACAGCATCGTCAAGAAGAACTACGTCCACAAGATCGCCCAGTTCTTCTCCGCCGGCTGGTGGGCCAATTTCTGGCGCATCGAGGCGATGACCGAGCGCGACTTCGAGTGGTTCGAAAGCAAGTATCCGGGCTGGTACGACGAGTTCGGCGTCTGGTGGGAAAACTACGCCAAGCTCAGCAAGCCCGGCAGCGTGCCGATCACCTTCGCCGACACCGGCTACGTCTATCCGCACCGCTGCTGGTCGAGCCTGGTGCCCTGCGTGATCCGCGAGGATTTCCAGGTCGATGAGGTGGACGG
Source organism: Azospirillum sp. TSO5 (assembly GCF_003116065.1). Taxonomy (NCBI): domain Bacteria; kingdom Pseudomonadati; phylum Pseudomonadota; class Alphaproteobacteria; order Rhodospirillales; family Azospirillaceae; genus Azospirillum; species Azospirillum sp. TSO5. Next base: position 46,224 of record NZ_LGQY01000034.1, read on the forward strand.
CGAACTTTACACCTACGCCTCCGAGGTCGACCGCTGGACCCACAAGGAGGCGTTCGCCGCCGAATACCAGGGTCGTCCGACCCCGGCGATGGGCCGCTTCTCCGGCCGGCGCCAGTGGGAGGAGGTCTATGACGGCTGGGACCTCGCCGACGCCATCCAAGACATGGGCTTCGTCCGTCCCGACGGGAAGACGCTGGTCGCCCAGCCGCACCTGTCCTTCGAGGAGAAGGACATGTGGACGCTGGACCACGTGCGCGGCCACACCATCCGCAGCCCGCTGCTGGCCCTGCGTGAAATGACGCCGCAACAGCGTCAGGCCCATGTCGAGGAATACCGCAAGGGCTTCAAGATCCGCCGGGTCTGATCCCCCGCCCATTTACTCGGGTCCGCCCCCCTTTCCAGCCCCCTTTCCGGCTGGAGAGGGGGAACGGGAGCCCCTGCGGACATCACAGGCGGACATCACCGCGGAGATCGACAGACCATGACCGCACAAGCGCTGCACAACAGTCCGGCCGTCCACACGGTGCGGCTGGAGCCGGTCGGCATCGAAATGGAGGTTGCGGAGGGGGAAACCATCCTCGACGCGGCCTTCCGCCAGGGCGTCTCGCTGATGCATGGCTGCAAGGAGGGGCAATGCTCCGCCTGCAAATGCCTGCTGATTGACGGCGACGTGGAGATGCTGAAATACTCCACCTTCGCGCTCTCCGATCCGGAGCGTGACAGCAACCACATCCTGCTCTGCCGCTCGCTGGCCTACAGCGACGTGGCGGTGGAACTGCTGAACTATGACGAGGATCTGCTGTCCCGCTCCATCCCGGTGAAGGACTTCAATGCGCGGCTGGCGGCGGTGGAGCCGCTGACCCACGACATCGTCGCCATCGCGCTGGACCTCGACCAGCCGATGAAGTTCTGGGCCGGGCAATATGCCGACATCACGCTGCCCGGCATCGGCCTGACCCGGTCCTTCTCGATGGGCAACCCGCCGGCCGATGGAAATCGGCTGGAGTTCATCATCAAGAAATACCCGGACGGCGCCTTTTCCCGCCAGCTGGACGGCGGCCTGTCGGTCGGCGACCGGGTGAGCGTCCGCGGCCCCTACGGCAGCTGCTTCCGCCGCGAGGGACGGGAGGGACCGATGATCCTGGTCGGCGGCGGGTCGGGCATGGCGCCGCTGCTGTCGATCCTGCGCGATCAGGCCGCCAGCGGCGAGACCCGGCCGGTTCGCTTCTTCTATGGCGCCCGCAGCCGCCGGGACCTGTTCCACCTCGACCATTTCGAGGAGTTCGCCCGCAGCCTGCCGGACTTCGCCTTCATCCCCGCCCTGTCGCATGCCGAGGAGGGCGACGGCTGGATCGGCGAAACCGGCTTCATCCACGAGGTGCTGCGCCGGCACCTGTCCGAGATGGATGAGGTGGAGGAGGCCGACGTCTTCTCCTGCGGACCGCCGCCGATGATCGACGCGGTGCTGCCGGTCCTGCAGATGGCCGGCGTCGATTCCGCGCGCGTCTATTTCGACAAATTCACCCCCGCCACCCGCTGAGCCGGGATTTTGCAAATACGGGAGGAAAGACGATGACCATGCAGGAAACCGAAACCAAATCCGCCGCCGCCGGGGCCAAGGCCTTTCCCGGTTCCGACAGCCGCCGCTATAACTATTTCGAACCGAAGGGCCGCAAGGCGACCCATTACGAGGACGTGACGGTCGACGTCCAGCCCGATCCGGAGCGCTATCTGCTCCAGAACTGGATCATCTCCTTCGGTGACGGCACGCCCACATATTCCAAGGACTGGACGGCGCTGAAATGCACGGACTGGCACGGCTTCCGCGCGCCTGACCAGGAATGGGAACGCACCCATTACCAGCGCCAGTCGACCATCGTCGGCATGATCCAGAATGTCGTGGAGAATGCACGCCGCGCCGGTGCGCCCCAGCGCTTCGACAAGGCCTGGGTCGCCGTGCTGCAGAACCATGTCGGCGCCTTCAAGCATGCCGAATATGGGCTGGGCACCGCACTGATGCGGGCGCAGCGCTATGGCTATACCCAGATGGTCAACAACGCCATCCTGACCAACGCCTCCTACAAGCTGCGCTTCGCCCAGGACCTGACGCTCTATCTGGCCGAGGTCGGCAGCGACATCGGCGGCTTCGATCTCGACGCAGGCAAGGCGCACTGGCTGGACGACCCGATCTGGCAGCCCTGCCGCGAAGCGGTGGAGCATATCCGCGCCGCCACCGACTTCCTGGAGCAGTATTTCGCCGTCAACCTCGTCTTCGAACCGCTGGTCGGCGAGCTGTTCCGCAGCGGCTTCGTCATGCAGGTGGCCGCGGCGCAGAACGATTTCTCCACCCCGTCGGTCATCTCGGCGGCGGAGGCCGACTATGAACGGAACCTCGCCAATGCGGTGGAGCTGTTCGCCCTGCTGCTGGGCGACCCAGCGCATGGCGAGGACAACCGGACCATGCTGCAGAGCTGGTTCTCCCATCACGGCGGACTAGCGGTGAAGGCGGCGTTGCAGTTGCAGCCGCTGTGGTCGCTGCCGCGGGTCAAGGCGGCGAGCTTCACGGATGCCTTCGAGCGGGCACGCAACCGCGTCGCCGCCATCGGGCGCGAGATCGGCATCGACGCCGACCTGCCGACCCTGCCGCCGATCGAGGTCGGGCAGCCGGCCGCTGCGGCTGCCGTCACTGACGCCGCGGCCGAGTGATCCTTCCCGCATCTCCGCCACAAGAGGACGAAAACCATGAGCGTCACCACCGTGCAGCAGCTTTTCAAGCCGCTGAAGGACATCACCCAGGACGGCACCATTTCCCACCAGTGCGGCGTGACGATGAACGACAGCGTCGAGGCACGCTGTATCGCCGAGGTGATGGAGAGCAAGCCCGGCATCACCGTCACCTATCTGCCGGCGATGATCCGGATCGACGGCGAGGGCAAGATCGAGTTCAAGATGAGCGAGATCGGCGAAGCTCTCGGCCGCGAGATGACCCCGCACATCTTCGAGATCTCCACCTCCACCCACTATGGCCGCATGGTCATGATCGACGAGGACACGGTCGTCCTCTTCGGCAACATGGATGACGCGCTCGCCTACGAGTGATGCGTGAGATCTCCCTCTCCCCCCCGGGGAGAGGGCCGGGGTGAGGGGGATGCATTGCGAAGATCGTCCGGCAAACGGAACCCCCTCACCCTAACCCTCTCCCCGGGGGGGAGAGGGGATCTTCTTTCAAATCCGCAAACCAACAACGGGAGGGACAGACGCCATGCCGAAGATGATGCTGCACCGTGCCGAGGCGCGGGCCGCGCTTGCCCGTGGGGTGGGCAAGCTGGCGCTGGCGGTGCGCGGCACGCTGGGGCCGAAGGGGACGAACGCGATCATCGACCGCCCCATCGGCACGCCGATGATCTCCCGCGACGGCGTCAGCATCGCCGCTGAGATCGAGCTGCCCTGCCGCTTCGAGAATATGGGCGCCCAGGTGGTGCGCGAGGTGTCGAAGCAGACCAACGACGTGGCCGGCGACGGCACCACCACCGCCACCGTGCTGGCCGACGCGCTGATCCAGGATGGTGTCGCCGTGCTGGCGGATGGCAATGGTTCGGTGGAGTTGGTCGAGGGGATGGAGCGCGCCTGCGGCTTCGTCGTCGACCACCTCCGCGGCATGGCCCGGCCGCTGGAGCGCGATGCGCAGCTGGAGCAGGTGGCGACCGTCGCGGCGACCGATCCGGCGCTCGGCCGGCTGGTGGCGGATGCTCTGCGCCGGGTGGGACCGGAGGGGGTGATCGACATCGAATACGGCCAGCCGGGGGCGCCGACCGCGCTGCATGTGCTGGAGGGCATGGTGCTCGACCGCGGCTTCCTGTCCCATCACATGGCGACCGAGCCGACCGGCCAGACCGCGGTGCTGGAACGGCCCCGCATCCTGATGACCGACCACAAGATCGCCGATGCGGAACCGCTCCTGCGCCTGATCGACCGCATCGCCGACAAGCGTCCCCTGCTGGTCGTCGCCGACAGCGTAGCGCCGGAGGTGGTGGCGGCGCTGATGGCGCTGCGCCGCGACGGACGCGCCACGGTGGTGGCGATCAACCCGCCGGAGTTCGGTCACTGGCGTCAAGCGATGATGGAGGACATCGCGATCCTGACCGGCGGGCGCGTGATCGCCCGCGACCTCGGCGGACGCCTCGACAGCGTGACGGTGGAGGATCTGGGGGGCGCCGACCGCATCGAGGTGTCGGCCGGCCGCACCACCCTCCTGCGCGGCCATGGCGATCCGGACGCGCTGGCCGCCCGCCGCGCCCTGGTGCAGCGCCAATGGGAGGAGGCGCCGCCCAACATCGAGCGGGACAAGCTGTCCCAGCGGCTGGCGAAGCTGACGCACGGCACCGCTCTGATCGAGGTCGGCGGCGCCACGCCGGTGGAGCAGAAGCGCACCGCCCAGCTTCTGGAGGATTCGCTCGCCGCCGCCCGCGCGGCTTTGGCGGAAGGGGTGGTGCCCGGCGGCGGCACCGCGCTGGCCCGCGTCGCCCCGCTGCTCGACCGGTTGGCCGAGGATGTGGGGGAGGGCGAGCGCGCCGGGGTGAAGCTGGTGCAGCGGGCGATGCTGCAGCCCCTGGTCTGCATCGCCGAGAATGGCGGGCTGGACGGGGCCGGCGTCGCCGCTCGAATCGCCGAGCTTCCCGACGGCTCCGGCTTCGATGCCCGCACCGGTCGGTTCGGCGACCTGTTCGCCGCCGGGATCATTGATCCGGTCAAGGTCACCACGCTGGCATTGCTGAACGCGGTGTCGGTCGCCAAGCTAATCCTGACCACCCACACCCTGGTCGCCGACATCCCCGATGATGTCGATCCCACCGCCGGCCCAGCGCGTGGCGGCGGGATGGAGCGGTACGGGCGCAGCTGACCCCGCCTTGCCGCGACGGCTCACCTCCACCTTCGGGGAAAAACACAGGAAAAAGGCCATAGAGTATTCCGCTACTACCGCTCCCGCTTCAGTCCGGCTTATAATTTCTTGCACAAACAATCGTGGATGCGGAGTAATTCGGGGCGAGTCTCCGCACCCCGTTTAAGGACAATCGGCGCTACGGGAAATCCGCGAAAGACGCCGGGATGCAGGGAGGGGACTGTGTTGGCCAACGAACAGGTCGGTATCGGCCGTCTGGCCGTTGCTTCGTCCGGTCCGGCGTTCCATGCGCTGGTTGACGGCGAAACAGCGACGATGAAGGCGTGGGAGGATTTCGTTTCAGGCTCGCGGCGGGAGAATCTGCCGGTGCGCGACGTGGTCATCCGATCCTGGGCACGTTGCCAGAGCTTCCTGGTCGATGCGCGGGCCGATGCCGCACCGGTGGTCGGCAGCGACCTTGTCGAGGCTCTGCGCCGCGACAACCGCGATCTGCTGCAGGCCGCCGCCACGACCCTGGCGGAGGCGGCGAACCTGCTGGCCGGAACGCGGACGGTGATGCTGATCACCGATGCCAACGGCGTGGTGCTGGAGGCCGCCGGCGACCGCGCGACGATGAACGCGGCCCGCGACATCAGCCTCGCCTGCGGCGGCCAGTGGGGCGAGACCTGCGCCGGCACCAACGGCATCGGCACGGCGCTCGCCTCCAAGCAGCCGGTGCTGGTCCAGTCGGCGGAGCATTACTGCGCCGGCATCAAGGGGTGGAGTTGCGCCGGCGCGCCGATCCACGACCCGGTCGACGGATCGGTGGTCGGGCTGCTCGACATCTCCGGCCTGAAGCAGAGCTTCAGCGGGCAGGCGCTGGCGCTGGCCGTGGTTGCCGCCCGGCAGGTGGAATGGAACCTCGCCCGCCAGACGGAGGCGGAGCATGTGCGGCTTCTGGAAGCCTGCCTGGAAGACAGCCAGAAATACGCCGGGGAGGGGTTGATCGCGCTGGATGCGCGTGGGCGGCTTCTCTTCGCCAGCCGCAAGGCCGCGACTCTGCTGAAGGCGAGCCTCGGATCGGAGCTGCCGCCGCTGAACCGGGGGACGAAGCTGCCCCTTGTCGGATTGGACGGCGGCACCGGCGGGCGGCTGCCGGTTCCGTCCGACTGGGTCCGTCCGCTGATGCTGGATGGCGAGCGGCGGGGGACGCTGCTGGTCATTCCCGGTTCGGCGTCGTCCCGTCCCTCCGCCGGGCGCCGGGCGGTGCCGGACGAGTCCGACCACAGCCGCTGCCGCTTCGCCGACATCGTCGGGGCCAGCGACAGCCTGCGTGCCGTGATCGGGCAGGGGGAGCGTCTGGCGCCGCTGCCGGTCCCCATCCTGATCGAGGGCGAGACCGGCGTCGGCAAAGAGCTGTTCGCGCGCGCCATCCACGGCCACAGCGCGGTGGCCGGCGGTCCCTTCGTGCCGTTCAATTGCGGCGCGGTGTCGCGCGAGATGCTGGGCAGCGAGCTGTTCGGTTATGTGCGCGGCGCCTTCACCGGCGCGGCGGCGGAGGGGCGGATCGGCCGTTTCGAATTGGCGGACGGCGGCACGCTGTGCCTGGACGAGATCGGCGAGCTGCCGCTCGACCTTCAGCCCTATCTGCTGCGGGTGCTGGAGGAGGGGGTGCTGTACCGCATCGGCGACAATGTCCCGCGCCGGGTGTCGGTGCGGCTGCTGGCCATGACCAACCGGAACCTGCGGCAGGAGGTCGCCGCCGGCCGATTCCGCCGCGACCTGTACCACCGGCTTGCCGTGACGGCCCTGCGGGTGCCGCCCTTGCGTGAGCGGCATGGCGACGTTCCGCGCCTGATCTCCCACTTCAACGGCGTGCTGGCGGAGCGGCATGGCCGCGCGCCCGTCTGTTTCACCGCCGCAGCGTTGGACCTGCTGCAAGGCCACGACTGGCCGGGCAATGTGCGGGAACTGCGCAACGTGGTCGAACGCGCGATCCTGCTGTCCACCGGCGGAACCGTCGATGTTCGCGATCTTCCGGACGAGTTGCGTGACGCCTGCGGTGGCGTGGAGGCCGGTGGATGGCCTTCGCCCTATCCGGCGGTCGCGGGGCCGGCGATGCCGAACCCGGCGCCGGCCGGCGCCGCCCCCATGTCGCTGACGGTCACCGAACAGCGAACGATCGAGGATGTGATCGCCGCCACCGGCGGGAACCTGTCGGACGCCGCGGCGGTGCTGGGGATTTCACGCAGCACCCTGTATCGCAAGCTGAGCCAGCACGGCATCCAGCGAGGCGCGGTTCGCCGGGGATGAGCCGGCTTCGATGAGGAACAGCTCCATCGTTGGAGGAGGATCGGCGCATGTGCCAAATCTTTGTCAACACCGACCCGATCCTGTACGAGGCCCGGTCGCGCTCCGTCCGCATCCATGGGATGGTGACCAGCATCCGGCTGGAGAACCTGTTCTGGAACGTTCTGGCCGGCATCGCCGCCGAACACGGGACCACGACCAACCGCCTGATCGTCACCCTCTATGACGAGGTCATGGAGGTGCATGGCAGCGTCCAGAACCTCGCTTCGTTCCTGCGCGTCAGCTGCGTGCGCTATTTGACCCTGACACCCGAAGCGGCAACACGCGGAGTTGGCGGGGGGATCAGCACCTCTGATCCCGCACCGGGTGGCGAGGGCGCGTCCGTCGTCGCCTTCCCTGCCGATCGCCAAGTCTCCGCCAAATCGTGACGGCAATCGTGACTGTGGCGCAGTCCGATTCCTGACCGGCTGGACTGCGCCGACCACCGAAGCCGAACCCGGCCCGCACCCAATTGAATGACTTGGATGCGGGCCGCAACCGTTGGTACCCCCAACATCGCTGTTGACCGAAGCTGTATTATCCATCATACAGGTTCCTGTCTGGTGAATGAACAGACGACGGTTTCCGATGACGGGGAGGCGGAGTGCTGTGAAGTCGGCGGTCGAACCCCTGAAGGCGCGCAGGATCTATCTGCTGCTGCGCGACCGCATCGTCGCCGGCGAGCTGCCGCCGGGCGGGCGGCTGCCGGGCGAACCGACGCTGGCGACCGAACATGCGGTGTCGCGGGTTACCGTGCGCCGTGCGCTCGACCTTCTGGAAAAGGAAGGGCTGGTGCAGCGCAAGGCCGGCTCCGGCACCTTCGTCCACGACACGCGCGCCGTCCGGCCGATCGTCGCCGATCTGTCGAACGTGCTGTCGCACCTGATCGACATGGGCCGCAGCACCGATGTGAAGCTGCTGTCCTTCGGTTACGGCATCCCGCCTGAGTCCATCTCCGAGAGCCTGGGTCTGAAACCCGGCGAACGGGTCCAACGGTCGGTGCGCGTGCGCCTGATCGACGGGGAGCCGTTTTCCTACCTGACCACCCATGTGCCGGAATGGATCGGCCTGACCTATTCGGAGGCGGAACTGGCGGCGCGTCCGCTGCTGGAGCTGATCGAACGGTCGGGCGTGACGACGGAGCGCGCCACCCAGGCGATCAACGCGACGCTTGCCGGACCCGAAGCGGCGGCGGCGCTGGATCTGGAGATCGGATCGCCGCTGCTGACCCTGACCCGCATCGTCTACGAGCCGTCGGGCCGTGGCGTGGAGCATCTGCACGCGCTGTACCGGCCCGACCGCTACAGCTTCCATATGGATCTGGTGCGCACCGGCAACGACGGCGAACGGCGCTGGAGCCCCGCCCTGGGCTGGCCGCGCACCACCGAGAAGGCCGAGCGCAAGAAGGCCGACAAAAGCAAAACCGACAAAAGCAAATTGGGCGAAAAGCCCACCCGCACCCCGCGGGCAATCAAACAGAGGAGTTGAGCGTTATGGGACGTTCGGTTCAGGACTCCGCGATCTCCGGTATTTCCCGCCGCACGGTGCTGAAGGCCGGCGCCGCGGCTGCCGCGTTCGTCACCGTGCCGGTGGTCGCGCCGTCGATCCTGCGGGCGCAGACCCCGGTGGTGAAGGTCGGCATCCTCCAGCCTGTGACCGGCGCGCTGGCCCATGATGGCGATCTCGGCCGGCTCGGTGCGGAGATGGCGATCAACGAAATCAATGCGGCCGGCGGCATCAAGTCGCTGGGCGGCGCGAAGCTGGAGATGGTGTTCGGCGACGCCCGCTCCATGCCCGAAGCCGGCACGCAGGAGGTGGAACGCATGCAGGCCGACGGCGTCTCGGCCATCGTCGGCGGCTTCGCCAGCCCGATCTGCCTTGCGGCGTCGCAGGCGGCGGCGCGCTACGATCTGCCCTATCTGGTCGATGTCGGCGTGTCGGACCAGATCATGTCGCGCGGCCTGACCAACACCTTCCGCTTCAGCCCCGGCTTCGGCAAGGTCACGCAGGTGGCGCTCGACAACCTGACCGCCATCAACGACAAGGCGGGCAAGCCGGCCAAGACCGTCGTGCTGGTGCATGAGGACGGTCTGTTCGGCTCCGGCCTCGCCAAGCTGCTGCAAGCGGAACTGCCCAAGCGCGGTTTCGAGGTGCTGGAGACTATCGCCCATCCGACCCCGGCGCGCGACATGTCCAACGTGGCTCTGCGCATCCGCTCGCTGAACCCGGATCTGGTCATTCCGTCGAACTACTATGGCGAGTTCGTTCTGCTCGCCCGCACCATGCAGCAGCAGCGCATCAAGCCAAAGGGCATCTATGCGATCCTGGGCGGTGCGGCGTCGAACGGCCGCTTCGTCAAGGAATTCCCGCAGGCGGCCCAGAACGTCATCGACTGCAACCACTGGCACGATCCGAAGAACCCCAAGGCGCTGGCCCTGCGTAAGGCGGTGGAAGGGCAGGGCAAATCCTTCGCCTACAACGTCTCGCTGAACTATTCGAACGTGCTGCTGCTGGCCGACGCCATCGAGCGGGCCGGCTCCGCCGACCGCAAGAAGATCATCGAGGCGCTGAACGCCTCCACCTTCGCCGGCCACATCATGCCCTATGGCCCGACGAAGTTCGTCAACGGCCAGAACGAGGGCGCCACCCCGATCAACACCCAGATCCAGGGTGAGGACATCAAGGTGATCTATCCGGACGCGTTCGCCGAAGCGAAGGCCAACTTCCCGGCGGCCTGATCCGTTTTTCGCCGTCGCACCTCCGCATTCCCCCACCCGTCCGGGACGCCGCAAGCGGGCGTATTCCGGCCGGGTGACGGGACCATTCCCCTCATGCGCGGGCTGCCATGTATTCACCTCAGATCATCTTGGAAGCGGCGCTGAACGGTCTGATGACCGGCGCGGTCTATGCCCTGATCGCGCTTGGCCTGACGCTGATCTACGGCGTGCTCCACATCATCAACTTCGCCCACGGCGCGCTTTTGACCTGCGCGATGTTCGCGGTCTGGATCGCCTGGGCGGTGTTGGGAATGGACCCCTATCTAGCCATCCTGCCGCTGGTGCCGCTGATGTTCGCGCTCGGCTACGGACTGCAGCGCTTCGTCATCGGGCCGGCCAGCCATGGCGACGACGGCAACATCCTGCTGGTCACGCTGGGCCTGTCCATCGTGCTGGAGAATGTGCTGCTGGCGCTGTTCCAGTCCGACACCCGCACGCTCGACACCGACTATTCCTTCCAGGTGGTGGCGCTGGGGCCGCTGCTGCTCAGCTATCCGCGCCTGATCGGGCTGGGGGTGGCGGTGGTGGTGACCGGCCTGCTGTGGCTGGTGCTGAATCGCACCGACACCGGCAAGGCGATCCGCGCCGTCGCCAAGGAGAAACTCGGCGCCAATCTGGTCGGCATCGACGTGCCGCATGTCTATGCCGTCACCTTTGGTTTGGGCTGCGCCTGTCTCGCCGTGGCGGCGGGGCTGCTGATGCCGACCTTCTACGTCAACCCGCGCATCGGCGGCGCCTTCGTGCTGGTCGCCTTCACGGTGGTGGTGCTGGGCGGCATGGGATCCATCCCCGGCGCGCTGCTGGGCGGCCTGTTCATCGGCGTGGTGGAGAGCCTGTGCGGCCTGTTCCTGGGCGACAGCCTGGGCCAGCTCGGCATCTTCCTGATCTTCATCGCCGTGCTTCTGGTGCGGCCGACCGGCCTGTTCGGAGCAAAGGCATGACCGCGCGCGACCTGATCCCGATCGCCGTCCTGACCATCCTGGCGGCCCTGCTGCCGCTGGTGGTGACCTCCAGCCCGGTGCTGAACTTCCTGGTCTTCATGCTGATCGTCGCGCTTGGCGCGCAGGGCTGGAACATCCTGGGCGGCTTCGGCGGCCAGTTCAGCTTCGGCCATGCCGCCTTCTTCGGCACCGGCGCCTATGTGACGGCGATCCTGCAACTGCGCTACGGCGTCAACGCCTGGGCCGGGCTGGTGCTGGCGACGGTGGCCGGCGGTGTGGTCGGCTGGGTGATCGGTTTCCTCAGCTTCCGGTCGGGGCTGCGCGGCTCCTACTTCGCGCTGGTGACGCTGGCCTTCGCCGAGGTGTTCCGCATTCTTGCCAATGCCGCCTCCTTCACCGGCGGGGCGGCGGGGCTGCTGATCAAGCTCGACGTCCGTGCGGTCAATCTGCAATTCGACGACCGCGCCGTCTTCTATTGGCTGGTGCTGGCCTTCGTCGCCGCGGTGCTGCTGCTGACGCGCTGGATCCAGCGCTCGCGCTTCGGCGCACAGCTGGTGGCGGTGCGCGAGAACGAGGACGCGGCCAAGGCGCTGGGCGTCGACTCCCTCAAGGTGAAGCTGCGCGCCATCGCCCTGTCCGGCGCAGTGACGGCGCTGTCCGGCTGCCTCTATGCCCAATACTTCCTCTACATCGACGCCAACATCGCCTATGGCAGCTGGATTTCGGTGGAGCTTCTGCTGGCCCCGATCATCGGCGGCGTCGGCACCGTCTTCGGCCCGGTGGTCGGGGCGCTGACCCTGCACGGGCTGGGTGAGGTCGCCAAGCAGTTCGCCGGCCGCATTCCCGGCATCGACCTGATCGTCTTCGGCGGCGTGCTGGTTCTGGCCGTGGCCTTTGCCCGCGGCGGCATCCTGGGCCTGCTGGAGCGGCTGCGTGACCGAGGCCGGGGGATGATGGCGCGCGGACCCAAGGAGGTTTCCCATGCTGGCCGTTGACGGCGTTTCCAAGCGGTTCGGCGGGCTGATGGCGGTGGACAGCGCAACGCTGTCGCTGGAGCCCGGCGGCATCATCGGGCTGATCGGTCCGAACGGTGCGGGGAAGACCACGCTGTTCTCGATGATCTCCGGCTTCGTCGCACCCACCAATGGACGCATCCGCTTCGAGGGCACCGACATCACCGCCGAGGAGCCGCACCGCCGGGCGGAGCGCGGCATCGGTCGTACCTTTCAGATCGTCCAGCCCTTCGCCGGGTTGACGGTGTGCGAGAACATCGCGGTCGGCGCCTATCTGCGCCACGCCAAGCGCGCCGATGCCACCGCCAAGGCACGCGACGTCGCCCGTCGCGTCGGTCTGGGGAGCGAACTGGACCGGCCGGCCGGCGGGCTGACGGTGGCCGGGCGCAAGCGGCTGGAACTGGCCCGCGCGCTAGCGACCGAACCGAAGTTGCTGCTGCTGGACGAGGTGCTGGCCGGTCTGAACCCGTCGGAGATCCGCGACATCATCCCGGTGATCCGGGGCATCCGCGACGAAGGGGTGACGATCCTGATGATCGAACACGTCATGCAGGCGGTGATGAACCTGTGCGAGCGCGTCTATGTGCTGGCCCAGGGCCGCATGATCGCCGAGGGGCCGCCCGCCGTCGTCTGCGCCGACACCCGCGTGATCGAGGCCTATCTCGGCCACGGTGCCGCCGCCCGTCTGAAGGCGGAGGGGGCGGCCCATGGCTGAGCAGCTTCTGGAAATCCGCGGGCTGAAGACCGGCTATGGCGCCACCGAGGTGCTGCGCGGCATCGACATGGCGGTGCATGCCGGCGAGATCGTCACGGTGCTCGGCTCCAACGGCGTCGGCAAGACGACGCTGAACAAGGTGCTGTCCGGCGTGCTGCCGCCCTGGACCGGCGAGATCCGGTTCGGCGGTACTCGCATCGACGGCAAGTCCGCCGCGCGCATCGTCGAGGAGGGGCTGATCCAGGTGCCGGAAGGCCGCAAGATCTTCCCCAACCTGTCGATCCGCGAGAATCTGGAACTCGGCAGCTACCGCCGCGGCAAGCCGAACCGGGCGCGGAACCTGGAGCGCATCTTTGCGACATTCCCCCGCCTGAAGGAGCGCGAGGCCCAGTTCGCCGGCACCCTGTCGGGCGGCGAGCAGCAGATGCTGGCGATCGGCCGCGGCATGATGGCGGAGCCGCGTCTGCTGATCTTGGACGAACCGTCGCTCGGCCTCTCGCCGCTGGTGGTGGAGGAGATGTTCGGGCTGATCCGCAAACTGAATGGCGACGGGCTGGCGATCCTGCTGGTCGAGCAGAACGTTGTCCAGTCGCTGGAGGTCGCCCGCCGGGCCTACATCCTTGAGAACGGCGTCTTCGCGCTGTCGGGACCGTCCGACGAGATCGCGCGCGACCCCGAACTGAAACGTACCTATCTCGGGCTGTGAGCGATGTGCGCTCCGGCCCTCTCCCAACACCTTCCAACCCTGACCCGGTGGTGCGCGACCGCTTCGCGTGGCGCCGCCGGGGGGAGCGCTTGACATGACCGTCCCCAGCATCAGTTTCCGGGACCGACTGGCCCAGGACCGTGTCGTCCTGGCGCCCGGAGTCTACGACGCCTTCACCGCTTCGATGGCCACCGCCGCTGGATTCGAGGCGCTGTATCTGTCCGGCGCCGCCATCGCCTATACCCGGCTCGGCCGGCCCGACATCGGGCTGGTTTCGGTCAGCGAGGTTGCCGACACCATCGCCCTGGTGCGCGACCGGGTGGCGACGCCGCTGATCGTCGATGCCGACACCGGTTACGGCAATGCGCTGAACGTGCAGCGCACCGTCCGCATGTTCGAGCGCGCCGGCGCCACCGCGTTGCAGCTTGAGGACCAGAGCTTCCCCAAGCGCTGCGGCCACCTGACCGACAAGTCGGTGATCCCCGCCGGCGAGATGGCCGGCAAGATCAAGGCGGCGGTGGATGCCCGCACCAGCGAAGACACCCTGATCGTCGCCCGCACCGACGCGGTGGCGGTGGAGGGCGTCGCCGCGGCGCTGGACCGCGCCCGGCTCTATGTCGAGGCCGGTGCCGACGTGCTGTTCGTCGAGGCGCCCAAGAGCCGGGAGCAGTTGTCCGCCATCGCCACCGACCTGGGCGGCATCCGCCCGCTGCTCGCCAACATGGTGGAAGGCGGGCAGACGCCGATCAGTTCCGCGTCGGAGTTGGGCGAGTTGGGCTACCGGCTGGTGATCTTCCCCGGCGGAATCGTGCGAGCGCTCGCTCGGCAGGCGCAGGACTATTACGGCTCGCTGGCGCAGCACGGCACGACCCAGCCCTTCCGCGACCGCATGTTCGACTTCAACGCGCTGAACGAGCTGATCGGCACGCCGGAGATGCTGGCGCTCGGCGAGACTTATAAGGACTTCACACCCGCCAAGCGGGAGGACGCAGCATGACCATGAAGACCGCAATCGATCCCGTCACGCTGGCCGTCCTGAAGGGCCGGCTGGAGCAGATCGCCGACGAGATGGACGCGACGCTCTACCGTTCCGCCTTCAACCCGATCATCGCCGAGGCGCGCGACGCCTGCCACGGCCTCTATCATGCGGAAACCGGCGCCACGCTGGTGCAGGGCACCAACGGCCTGCCGATCTTCGTCGGCGCCATGGCCTTCGCGGTGAAGGCGGTGATCGACAAGGTGGCGAAGGAAGGCGACCTCCATCCCGACGACATTTTCCTGTTCAACGACCCCTATGACGGCGGCACCCACCTGAACGACTTCCGTCTGGTGCGGCCGATCTTCCGTCAGGGCCAACTGTTCTGCTGGATGGCGTCGGTCGGCCACTGGCTCGACATCGGCGGCAATGTGCCGGGCAACTTCAACGCCCGCGCCACCGACAGCTTCCAGGAGGGCGTGCGCATTCCGCCGGTGAAGTTGGTGAAGGCCGGCGTGATGAACCACGACCTGCTGGCGATCCTCGCCGCCAATTCCCGCGTGCCGGTGTCGAACTATGGCGATCTGAACGGGCAGTTGAACGCGCTGGATCTGGGCGTGCGCCGCCTTACCGAGCTGCTGGACGAGCATGGCGAGGAGACGGTGTCCGCCGCCTTCGACGCCTTCACCGCACGCGCCGACGCGCTGATGCGCAGCGCCATCGGTAAGCTGCCGGACGGTGTCTACAGCTTCGAGGACTATCTCGACAACGACGGCATCACGGCGGACCGGCTGCGCATCGCGCTGGACCTGACCATCGCCGGCGACCGGATGACGCTGGACTTCTCGCGGTCCTCCGCCCCCTGCGCCGGGCCGCTGAACATCGCCTATTCGACCGCGGTCGCCTGCTGCTACGTCGCGCTGAAGCATGTCTTCACCGACGTGCCGGCCAATGCCGGCTGCCTCAACCCGATCACCTTCGTCATCCCGGAAAGCACGCTGCTGGCGGTGAAGCCGCCCAAGCCGGTGGGCGGCTACACCGAAACGATCCTGCGCGTGATCGGTGTGGTGTTCGGCGCGCTGGCCCTGGCCGACCCGGCCCGCGCCACCGCCGCGCCCTTCGGCACCATCAATGCGCTGTCGCTGGCTGGTCACCGCAAGGACGGGTCGCGCTGGGTGATGTTCTCCTTCTTCGGCGGCGGTCTGGGCGGCAATCCGGAGACGGACGGGCTGAACCACGCCAACAACCCGATCTCCACCGCCACCATTCCGCCGGTGGAAATCCTGGAGGCGGCCTATCCGGTGATGTTCACCCAATGGGCGCTGCGCCCGGACTCCGCCGGGGCCGGCCTGCATCGCGGCGGGCTGGGTGCCGTCTATGAGATCGAGGCGCTGACCGATGCCGACGTCTTCCTGCTGGGCGAGCGTGGGGTCTTTGCGCCCTTCGGCGTGGCCGGCGGTACGCCTGCGGCTCTGAACCGCTTCACCTGGCAGAGTGACGAGGGCGAGAAGTCGCCGCCGCTCGCCTCCAAGGTCACCGACGTGAAGATCCGCGACGGCCAGCGCGTGCGGCTGGAGACGCCGGGTGGTGGCGGCTGGGGCGACCCGAAGCGGCGCGATGCGGAGGCCGTCGCCCGCGACGTGCGGCTCGGCTATCTCGGCCGTGAGGCGGCGCGCGGCGCCTATGGCGTGGCGCTGACCGACGACGGCGCGCTCGACATCGCCGCCACCGCGACCTTGCGCGAATCCTCCGCCGCCTGACGAACCCGGAAGCAAGACCATGAACAACGGCATTTCCAAGGGTGCTATCGTCGGCGTCGATGTCGGCGGCACCTTCACCGACCTGTTCCATTATGACGAGGCGCGCGGCAGCTTCCGCACCGCCAAGGTCCCGTCCAACCGCGGCGACGAGGCGGTCGGCTTCCTCGCCGGGCTGCAGAGCTTCGGCCCCGTCGCCGAACTGGGCTCCATCGTCCACGGCACCACCGTCGGCACCAACGCGCTGCTGGAGCGCAAGGGCGCCAAGGTCGGTCTCATCACCACTGCCGGCTTCCGCGACGTGCTGGAGATGCGCCGTCGCGACCGCCGACACACCTGGGGCCTGTGGGGCGATTTCGTCCCCGTGGTCGACCGCGACATGCGGCTTGAGGTGGCGGAGCGCACGCTGGCCGACGGCACCATCCGCACCGAAATCGACCCGGAGGAGGTCCGCGCCTGCGCCCGCCGGCTGGCCGACCAGGGGGCGGAGGCGCTCGCCATCGTCTTCATCAACGCCTACGCCAACCCGGCCAACGAACTGGCGGCGTTGGAGGCGGCGCGCGAGGTCTGGCCGAACGCCAACCTGGAATGTTCGTCGCGCATCCTGCCGGAAATCCGCGAGTTCGAGCGTACCTCCACCACCGCGCTGAACGCCTATCTCCAGCCGGTGGTCGGCAGCTATCTCGCCAAGCTCGACAATGCGCTGGCGGGAGAGGGCTTCGGCGGACGCTTCCACATCGTGCAGTCGAACGGCGGCGTCATGTCCACCGACACCGCGCGGCGGCTGCCGGTGCGCACCGCTTTGTCGGGACCGGCGGCCGGCGTCATCGCCGCGGCGGCGATCTCCAAGGCGGCGGGCTTCCCCAACGTCATCACCGGCGACCTCGGTGGAACCAGCTTCGACGTGTCGCTGGTGGTGGAGGGGCAGACCATGCTGGCCGCCCAGACCACCATCGATTTCGGTCTGGTCGTCCGCACCCCGATGATCGAGATCACCACCATCGGCGCCGGCGGCGGCTCCATCGCCGGGGTCGATCCCGGCGGCATGCTGCAGGTCGGGCCGGAAAGCGCCGGCTCGCGGCCGGGGCCGGTCTGCTACGGCCAGGGCAACACCCGTCCGACGCTGACCGACGCCAACGTGCTGCTCGGCCGCATCAATGCCGAGCGGCCGATCGGCGGCAAGCTGGCGCGGCTGGACGTCGATGCCGCGCGCACGGCCATCGCCACCCATGTCGCCGAGCCGCTCGGCCTCGACGTCATGGCGGCGGCGGAGGCGGTGGTGCGCATCGCCAACAGCAAGATGGCCGGCGCCATCCGCCTCGTCTCCATCGAGCGCGGTCATGACCCGGCCAAGTTCGCCGCCGTCCCCTTCGGCGGCGGCGGGGCGCTGCATGTCGGTGCGCTGATCAAGGAGGTCGGGCTGAAGGCGGCGCTGGTGCCGCGCTTCCCCGGCGTGACCTCCGCGCTCGGCTGCGTCATCGCCGACATCCGTCACGATCAGGTGCAGACGGTCAACCTGCCGCTGGCGGGCATCGACGCACACTCGCTCGACCGCCGCATGGTGGAGGAGGCGGCAGCCGCCCGCGCCGTGGTGGAATCCGCAGGGCTCAGCGTCGAGCGCATCGACCTCGTCTTCGAACTCGATATGCACTACATCGGCCAGACCCACACGGTCGCCGTGCCGCTGCCGGTGTCGGTCGAGAACGGCACGACCGGGATTGATGAGGCGACGATCCGTGCCGCCTTCGAGCGGGCCTATCAGGCGTCCTTCAGCCGGCTGCTGCCGGGCGTCGGTGCCAAGATCGTCAACCTGCGCACCGCCGCCATCGGCCGCCGTCCGCATTTCGACCTCTCCGCCCTGGCTCCGGCGGCCGGGACGACGGTGGAGGGCGCCCATGCCGGCTCGCGGCCGGTGTGGTTCGACGGGGCTTGGCACGAGACTGCCGTTTACAACCGCCTTGACCTGCCGGTCGGCGCCGTGATCCAGGGGCCGGCTATCCTGGAGCAGCCGGACGCCACCACCGTCATCGACCCCGACCTGTCCGCCCGCGTCGATGGCTTTGGCAACGTCATCGTGGAAAGGAGCGCCCGATGAGCGGCACCGCCATTCCTGTCGAGCGCACCGCCCTGCTGGTCTGCGACCTGCAGAACGACTTCATCCACCCGGATGGCGCCTATGGTCGGGCCGGGCAGACGGCGTCGGAGATTCTGGCGCTGCCGGAGCGGGTGAAGCCGCTGGCCGATCTGCTGCGGTCGCGCGGCGGCTGGGTGATCTCCACCAACTTCACGCTGGTGCCCGGACGCGGCGGCGAGCCGATGATCTCGCCCCACCTGAAATCGCTACGCCCGTTCCTGGCCAAGGGCGATTTCCAGCCCGGCAGTTGGGGGCACCGCACCGTCGACGCGCTCCAGCCCGTCGATGTGGAGGTGGAGAAGGTCGCCTATTCCGCCTTCTACATGTCGCGGCTGGAATGGGTGCTGCGGAAATGCGGGGTGGAGCGGCTGCTGGTCTGCGGCATCGTCACCAATGGCGGCGTCGCTTCGACCGTGCGCGATGCCCATGTCCGCGAGTTCGACACCATCCTGCTGGAGGACGGCTGCGCCGCCTTCAGCCGCGAGGTGCATGAGGTTTCCGTCGCCGCGCTGCGCCCGGTCTGCCGGGTTGCGACGGTCGCCGAGATGCTGGAGGAGGTGGCGACCTCATGAGCCGCATCCTGCCCGCCGATGGCGTCGAGTTCGAGTTCACCGTTCCCGTTGTGGTGATCGGCGGCGGGGCGGCCGGGATGGTCGCGGCCCTGGCGGCCCATGAGCAGGGTGCCGGCGTGCTGGTGCTGGAGCGCGACGCGCTGCCACAGGGCTCCACCGCCCTGTCTGCCGGGCTGATCCCGGCACCGGGCACCCGCTGGCAGCGCGTTGCCGGAATCGAGGACAGTCCGGAGCGCTTCGCCGCCGATATCATCGCCAAGGCGAAAGGCGAACCGGATCCGGCCGAGGTCGCCCGCGTCGCGCAGGCGGTGGGGCCGGCGCTGGAATGGCTGGCCGACCGCTACGGGCTGCCCTTCTCGGTGGTGGACAATTTCAGCTATCCCGGCCACAGCGCCCGGCGCATGCATGGGCTGCCCAGCCGGTCGGGGGCGGAACTGATCGACCGGCTGCGCGGCGCGGTCGAGGCTGCCGGCATCGACGTGCTGTGCGAGGCGCATGTCACGGCGCTGTATGCAGACGGCGCCCGAGTTCGCGGTGTCGAGATCACCCGGCCCGACGGCAGTGTCGAGCGGGTCGGCTGCGGCGCGCTGGTCCTCGCCTGCAACGGCTATGGCGGCAACAAGGCGCTGGTCGAGCGCCATGTCCCGGAACTGGCGGACGCGCTCTATTTCGGGCATCCCGGCAACCAGGGCGACGCTCTGCTTTGGGGCGAGGCGCTGGGTGCCGCCACCCGGCATCTGTCGGGGCACCAGGGTCATGGCTCCGTCGCCCATCCCGCCGGCATTCTCGTCACCTGGGCGACGATCACCGAGGGCGGCGTGCAGGTGAATGCTGAGGGCAGGCGCTTTTCCAACGAGGCGCAGGGCTATTCGGAGCAGGCGGCCATCGTGCTGCGCCAGCCCGACGGCATCGCCTGGACCGTCTTCGACGACCGCATCGCCGCCATCGCCCGCCAGTTCGAGGATTTCCGGCAGGCTGAGGCGATGGGTGCGGTGCTGAGCGCCGACACGCCTGCCGAGCTTGCCCGGCAGATGAAGATCGACGTTGATGCTCTGGCTGCCACGCTCGCCGAGATCGACCGGCTGAAGGCGGAGGGCGGAACCGACGGGTTCGGCCGCAGTTTCGCCGGCTCTGCCCCGCTGGTTCCGCCCTACCGGGCCGTCCGTGTCACCGGTGCGCTGTTCCACACCCAGGGCGGTCTGGTCGTCGATGACGATGCCCGCGTTCTGGATGGCAATGGCGCGCCGCTGCCCAACCTCTATGCCGCCGGCGGGGCCGCCTGCGGCGTGTCGGGGTCCAAGGCGTCCGGCTATCTGTCCGGCAACGGCCTGCTGACCGCGGTGGCGCTGGGGCGCATCGCCGGGACGGCCGCGGCCGGTGCCGTCAAGGAGGAAACCCAATGACGCAACAGCCACGCAGCCTGTTCGAGAAGGTCTGGGATGCCCATGTCGTGGCGACCCGGCCGGACGGTCAGGCCCTGCTCGCCATTGACCGTCATTTCCTGCACGAGGGCTCCTTCCACGCCTTCGGCATGATCGACCATGCCGGCCGCAAGGTGCGCCGGCCCGAACTGACCTTCGCCGTCGCCGACCATTACGTCCCCTCGCACAGCCGGTCCAAGCCGATCGCCGATCCCGAGATCGCCAACATGGTGACGATGCTGGAGGCGAATGCCGGCCGCCACGGCCTGCGCCATTTCGGGCTGCACGACCCGGCGCAGGGCATCGTCCATGTGATGGCGCCGGAACAGGGGCTGACGCTGCCCGGCCTGACCATCGTCTGCGGCGACAGCCACACCTCCACCCACGGAGCCTTCGGCGCGCTGGCTTTCGGCATCGGCGCGACCGAGGTTTCGCATGTGCTGGCGACCCAGACCCTGTGGCAGCGCCGGCCGAAGACCATGCGCATCACCGTGGACGGCGTTCTGGGGCCGCATGTGACGGCCAAGGACCTGATCCTGGCGGTGATCGCTGCCATCGGTGCCGACGGGGCCGCCGGCCATGTCATCGAATATGCCGGCAGCGCCATCCGCGCCCTGTCGATGGAAGGCCGCCTGACCGTCTGCAACATGTCGATCGAGGCCGGCGCCCGCGCCGGCATGATCGCGCCCGACGACACCACCTTCTCCTGGATCGAGGGGCGGCACTTTGCCCCCAAGGGCGACCTCTTCGACCGGGCGGTGGAGCATTGGCGGACCCTGCCCAGCGATGATGGTGCCGTCTTCGACCGCGAGGTGACGCTGGATGCCGCCGCCATCGCTCCGGCGGTGACCTGGGGCACCAGCCCGGAAACCGCGGTTCCGGTGACGGCGGCGGTGCCCGATCCCGGTGCGGAGGCCGACCCGGTGCGTGCCGGCCAGATGCGCAAGATGCTGGACTACATGGGCCTCGCCCCCTGCATGGCGCTGGAGGATGTGGCCATCGACCGCGTCTTCATCGGTTCCTGCACCAATGCCCGGCTGGAGGATCTGCGCGCCGCCGCCGCGGTGCTGCGCGGCCGGCGCGCCGTGGTGCCGGGGCTGGTGGTTCCGGGCTCGGTCCCCGTGCGCCGGCAGGCGGAGGCGGAGGGGCTGGACCGCGTCTTCATCGACGCCGGGCTGGAATGGGGGGAGCCCGGCTGCTCCATGTGCGTGGGCATCAACGGTGATCTGGTCCCGGCGGGGGAGCGCTGCGCCTCCACCACCAACCGCAACTTTCCCGGCCGCCAGGGACCGAACGCCCGCACCCATCTGATGAGCCCGGCGATGGCCGCAGCGGCAGCCGCAACCGGCAGGCTCACTGATGTCCGCAAGCTGGGAGCGTCGTAGAATGGACCCCTTCGTCACCCTGACCGCACCGGCGGTGCCGCTCGACATCGCCAACATCGACACCGACCAGCTTCTGCCCGCGCGCTTCCTGAAGAAACCGCGCAGCGCAGGCTACGGCAACTTCCTGTTCCATGACGAGCGCAAGCCCGGCTTCCCGCTGGACAATCCCGCTTATGCCGGGGCTCGCGTTCTGGTGAGCGACCGCAACTTCGGCTGCGGCTCGTCGCGGGAAGGGGCGGTCTATGCGCTGGTCGATGGCGGTTTCCGCTGCGTCGTCGCCCCCAGCTTCGGCGACATCTTCGCCGCCAACGCCGCCAAGAACGGCCTGCTGACCGTCACCCTGCCGGAGGATGCGGTGGCCGCCCTGCGCCGCCAGCTGCAGGAAAATCCCGGCGCCTCGGTCACCGTCAATCTCCCGGCCCAGACCCTGACCGGCCCGGACGGACGGCCGCTGCCCTTCGCCATCGACGCCTTCAAGAAGGAGTGCCTGATCGAGGGGCTCGACGACGTCGCGCTGACCCTGCGCCACCAGGATGCCATCGACCTCTTCGACCAACGCGACGCCGAGCGGCGCCCCTGGGTGGTACCGGGGGTGGTCTGAGGGGCGGCGCCTTACCCCTCGCCGCTCCGCTCCTCGTCGGAAACGCCGGAAACCGACTGGTCGGGTTCGATGCCCAGCACCTCCGCGGCGATGCGGGCGACATTGCCGTTGACGGGGGGCGGGGCGATGTTCACGCCCTCCTTCAGGGCATTGGTGACGATCTCCAGCACCTTGAGGCGGGCGAACCATTTGGAGTTGGCCTCCACCGCATGCCAGGGCGCCTGCGGGGTGGAGGTGTGGTCGAACATCGCTTCCGCCGCCTTGACGTAGTCGTCCCATCTGGCGCGGTTGCGCAGGTCCTCCTCCGTCAGCTTCCAGCGCTTGTAGGGGTTCTTCATCCGCTCGCGGAAGCGCTCCAACTGCTCTTCCGGGGTGATGTGCAGGAACAGCTTGATGATGCGCACGCCGTCGTCGGTCAGCAGCCGTTCGAACTCGTTGATCTCGTCATAGGCGCGCTTCCACTGGTCCTTGGTGGCGAATTTCTCCACCCGCTCGACCATGACGCGGCCATACCAGGAGCGGTCGAAGATGGCGAAGGTGCCGGCCGCCGGCAGCTTGGTCCAGAAGCGGTACAGGTAATGCTTTCCCTGTTCCTCCGCCGTGGGGGCGGAGATCGGCCAGACATGGAAGCCGCGGGGGTCGAGCGGTTCGGTCATGCGACGAATGGCCCCGCCCTTGCCGGCGGCGTCCCAGCCTTCGAACACCACGATGGCGCGGCGCTTCTCGTGCCAATAGGTCTGCTGGATGTGCAGCAGTTCCTTTTGCAGCTTGCCGAGTCGGCGGTCGTACTCCTCCGCCGTTTCGATCCGTACCTTCTTCTGGTCCAGTTTACCGAGGCGGATTTTCGAGACCTTGCCGGGCTTCTCGGCCATTAGGTGCATCCTGTGCTGGTGATATCCGTTGCGGGTTGCCATATGCGGCAGGCGGAACCTTCACCGCCCCAACCGGTTACCGGCGGGAGCACGGTGTCGGCCGCAGCGTGGGCATCGGTGCGTTCCGGAAGGGAACGGCAACGATGTCGCTTCGTCGATCCCACAACGGGGACCGGCGGCTGTCAACGGAGAAGCAGGCCCAAGGAAGGGGGTTCCATGAGCATCGTCGGACCACGCATCTACAACCTGTTTCCGACTCTGGTCGGTCCGGTCCGCGATTGGGCCGGGCACCTGCCGCGGATCCAGGGGATGGGATTCGACTGGATCTTCCTGAACCCGATCCATCAGCCGGGGTTCTCCGGCAGCCTCTATGCGGTGAAGGATCCCTATCGGCTGCATGACGCCCTGCGCGGCGGCTCGCATGAAAGCGACGACGAGCTGCTGCGCCGCTTCACGGCCGATGCCGGGGCGCACGGACAGTCGGTGATGATGGATTTCGTCATCAACCACACCTCCCGCGATGCCCTGCTGGTCGACCGCCATCCCGACTGGTACAAGCGCGGCGCGGATGGCGACCTGCATCGTCCGGGCGCCGTCGATCCCAACAACACCGCCCATGTCACGGTGTGGGGCGACCTCGCCTCGCTGGACTATGACCGGGCGGAGTCTCGTGCCGGGCTGATCGGCTACTGGTCCGACTATCTGCGCCACTATATCGGGCTGGGCGTGAAGGGTTTCCGCTGCGACGCCGCCTATCAGGTGCCGGCGGAGGTGTGGAAGAGCCTGATCGACGCCGCCCACGCGGTGAACCCGGAGGTGAAGTTCTTCGCCGAGACGCTGGGCTGCACGGTGGAGCAGGTGCGCGAGCTGTGTGGCGCCGGCTTCGATTTCCTGTTCAACAGCGCCAAATGGTGGGACTTCAAGGCCGACTGGCTGCTGGACCAGTATGACGAGTTCCGCTGGATCGCGCCGTCCATCGCCTTTCCGGAAAGCCACGACACCGACCGGCTGGCGGCGGAGGTCGGCAGCCAGGACGCGGTGCGGCTCGCCGCCCAGCTGAAGATGCATTACCTGTTCGCCGCCAGCTTCTCCACCGGCGTGCTGATGCCGGTGGGCTATGAATACGGCTTCACCCGCAAGCTCGACGTGGTGCGGACCAGCCCCGCCGACTGGGAGCAGCCGAAGCTGGACCTGACCGGCTTCATCGGCGCCGTCAATGCCATGAAGGCCGCCACCCCGGCGTTGAATGTCGAGGGACCGCAGCGCCGCGTGACCTCGCCCCACAGCCCGGTGCTGGGGCTGATCCGGCAGGTGGACGGCGCCGCGCTCGACCAGCCGGACGGCTGCGCCATCCTGGTGCTGAACCCCGACGAGAACCGGCCGCACATGCTGGATGTCGGTCCGGTGCTGGCCGCCACCGGCGGCACCTATGAGGCGTTCGAGGACGTGACGCCGGAGGCAGAACCGCTGCCGATGGAACCCGGCGCGCCGATGATGCTGCGCCCGATGGAACTGCGCGTCTTCCGCGCCCGCGCCGCCCGCAGCCACCCGGTCGAACTCCACGACGTGGAGGAGCGGGAATGGATGGATTCCATCGCCGCGGGCCGCATGACCATCGAGAATGTCTATCCCGAGCTGGACGGCGGCCGCTTCGCCATCAAGCGCGCGGTCGGCGACGTGATGGAGGTGTGGGCCGACATCTACACCGACGGCACCTTCGTTCTCGCGGCCTCCGTCATGTACAAGGCGGACGGCGACGACGAGTGGAGCGAGGCGCCGATGCGCCTGCACGAGAACGACCGCTGGGTCGGCCATGTGCCGCTGACCCGCAACGCCCGCTACACCTACAGCATCGAGGCGTGGCGCGACGTTTGGGAAAGCTGGCGCGCCGACTTCAAGAAGAAGGTCGATGCCGGCATGGACGTCGATCTGGAACTGGTAGAGGGCCGCCGCTTCGTCGAGCAGGCGCTGGACCTGAACCATGGTGATGGCCGCGCCGCGCTGGAGGCGGTGATCGAACGGATGCAGGCGCTTGCCGGACGCGAGGCCATCGATTACGCCCTGTCGGACGAGCCGCGCCGCGTCATGAAGCAGTATGGCGAGCGGCAGTACAAGTCGCGCTATGTCCGCGAGTTGGAGGTCTATGTCGACCGCACCGCCGGCGCCTATTCGGCGTGGTTCGAGATCTTCCCGCGTTCCGCATCGCCCGATCCGTCGCGGCCGGGCAATTTCGACGACGTGGTGAATTTGCTGCCCATGGTGCGCGACATGGGCTTCGACGTGCTGTATTTCCCGCCGATCCACCCAATCGGCCGTGCCTTCCGCAAGGGCAAGAACAACACGCTGAATCCCGGTCCCGACGATCCCGGCGTGCCCTATGCCATCGGCGCGGAGGAGGGCGGGCACGACGCCATCGACCCGATGATCGGCGACTTCGACAGCTTCCGCCGGCTGGTGCGCGAGGCCAAGCGCCATGGCATCGAGATCGCGTTGGACTTTGCCGTACAGTGCTCCCCCGACCATCCCTGGGTGAAGGAGCATCCGCACTGGTTCTACTGGCGGCCCGACGGCACCATCCGCTATGCCGAGAATCCGCCGAAGAAGTACCAGGACATCGTCAATGTCAGCTTCTACCGCCAGTCCTATCCGGATTTGTGGTACGCGCTGCGTGACGTGGTGCTGATGTGGTGCAAGGAGGGTGTCCGCATCTTCCGCGTCGACAACCCGCACACCAAGCCCTTCCCCTTCTGGGAATGGATGATCCGCGAGGTGCAGGACCGCTACCCCGACGCCCTGTTCCTGGCCGAGGCATTCACCCGGCCGAAGCTGATGAAGCGGCTGGCGAAGGTCGGCTTCACCCAGTCCTACAGCTATTTCACCTGGCGCACCACCAAGCCGGAGTTGACCGAGTATCTGACGGAGCTGACGCAGGGTGAATCGCGGGAGTACATGCGGCCGAACTTCTTCGCCAACACGCCCGACATCCTGCCGCCGATCCTGACCCATGGCGGCCGGCCGGCGCACATGATGCGGGCGGTGCTGGCGGCGACGCTGGCCGGCGTCTACGGCCTCTACGGCCCCTACCTGCTGTGCGAGGCGGAAGCCTATCCCGGCAAGGAGGAGTACAACCACTCGGAGAAGTACGAAGTCCGGCACTGGGACTGGAACAAGCCCGGCAACATCCGCGACTACGTCACCGCCATCAACCGGATCCGTGCTGAGAATCCGGCGCTGCAGCAGTTCACCAACCTGCGCTTCTACAATGCCTTCGACGACAACATCCTGCTCTACGGCAAGATGACGGCGGCCAAGGACAATGTGATCCTGATCGCGGTGAACCTCGATCCGCACAACGGCCATGGCGGGACCATCGAGATTCCGCTGTGGGAACTGGGCCTGCCCGACGGCGCCCATGTCCAGGTGGAGGACCTGTTCAGCGGACACCGCTTCACCTGGATCGGCAAGTTCCAGCATGTCTGGCTGGATCCCCACCGCAACCCCGCGGCGATCTGGCGGATCGTGCCGCCGGGGGTGTGAGGAAGCTCCTGGCGCGGGTGCCCCCTCCCTAACCCTCCCCCGCGTTCCGCGGGAGAGGGGGCAGGACGCTTGTCGGCGTGACCTGAATACCAAAGCAGCGGAGTTCCCTCTCCCGCGAAGCGGGGGAGGGTTAGGGAGGGGGCGCCACCGCCGCCAGACCTCCAAAAGGAAAAAAGCGGCCTCGTAGGGCCGCTTTTTTTCAATTGTTTCAGCGTACCGATCACCGCCGCCGGATCATCGTCACGCCACCGACGGTCTTGTCGAGGAAGGCGATCATCGCTTCCGGCTTGTGGCCGACGGAAGAGGAGGCGAAAGCCATCCACCAGCGCGCCATCGGGGTGGTCCAACCGTAGCGGTCGGCGATGATCTGGACATCCATGGTAGAGGACATGGTCGATTGGGCGGTCGCCGCGGCGCGGGGGGCGCCGGACGGGGTAACCTGGGATTCGACGCTGTGCATGGTTCCTCCCAACGGGGACGTTCGGTGTCCGCTTATGCGGTACCTTAAGCCTCAACCGCTGAAAGTGGCAGAGTTGCTTTGGTCCTAAGGGGTACTATACCTTTGGCTGCAAAGGTCCCATGCCCCCGACTGCGCCTTTCAGGTAGGCGGAAGCGGCAATCCGCTGGCCCAGGCCACCAGCGCCACCAATGCCGCGCGGTTGGCCGGCCGGAACAGCAGCGCCAGCCGCACCCACAGCGGCGAAACCTTGAATTCGGCAGCCATCGCCTCGACCTCCGCCGGGGACAGCCGCAGGTCGGGAGCGGGGTCTTCATTCATGGTGTATCCTCCGCAAATGCCATGGATCAGGACGGATTATGAACAATCCGCCTCGCCGACAATTGCGCAGGCCCGCGTGACAATTTGTAGCAGTCCTTTACTTGGCCGCCAGCAACGCCCTTGGCGCCCGGTCGGCGCCGCTCGCCAGCGGCACCTTGGGGTTCTCGATCCAGGCGATGACGTCGTTGACGACCAGCTTGCCCTTCAGGTCGCGCAGCAACATGTGGTAGCCGTCGGGATAGACGGCGACGACATGACGCCCGCCCGCCTCGAAATCCTTCAGCGCGCGTTCCACCGGCCGCGGCGGCAGCACTTCCTCATGCGCTCCGTAGAGCACCAGCGAAGGCGTCTGCAGGCGCTGGCAGGCGTCGAGCGCGGACCCCATCAGATCGGTCAGCCCCTCCAGCGCATCGACGCGCGAGCCCTTGATGACCATCGGGTCGCGGCCCAGCGCCCGCAGCATCTCGATGTTGTCGGACGGATGGATGCCGAGGTCCTGCGGCGGATGCACCACCATGCCCGGCACGAGGTTGTAGGTGATCCACAGGGCGGCGCGCGGGAAGAAGCCCATCGCCTGCCGGCCCCAGACGGCGGGTGCGACCAGGATGGTGCCGTCGACCTTGGGCGGGTTGGGGCCGGTCATCGCGGTCAGCACCACCGCCCCGCCCATGCTCTCGCCCATCAGATAGACCGGGACGCCGGGATGGCGCCTGCGCACCATCTCCACCGCGGTGCGGGCATCGCTGACCAGGGTGGGGGTGCCGGCCCAGACGCCGCGCTCGCGGGTGGCGCCGAACCCCCGCTGGTCGTAGGCGTAAGTGGCGATGCCGGCCGCGGCGAAATCGCGGCCGGCACCGTCGAAGGCATTGGAATAGTCGTTGTAGCCGTGCAGGGCCACCACCACGGCCCGCACACGGCCGTCGGCCGGAAGCCAGGAGCGCATCGGCAGCTCGAAGCCATCGGCAGCGATCAGCACGCGGTCGTTCAGCTGCGGCTGGACGACGGCCGTTCCCATCGGTTGGAAATCCGCGGCACAGCCGCCAAGCAGAAGCCCCAACCCCAGAACAGCCGCCAAGCCGACAGCCGCCGATCCGCTATGCCGCATGGATTACCCCTGTGTCGCTGTGCGCACCACCCGTCAGTTGGAGGAATATATCCTCGAGATCCGATTCTTCGGTCGTGACATCGACGATCCCAATTCCGGATGCGGCCAGCGCCGACAGGATGGCGCCGGCGCGCTGACGGCTCGGCTGATAGCGGACGATCAACCGCCGCGGCTCCGGCAGTTCCACCGTATACCCCTCCAGCGACGACGGCGGGGCGGTCAGGTCGCGCTCCAGCGTCAGGCACAGCGCCTTGTTGTCGACCCGGCGCAGCAGGGTCGTCTTCGGCTCGCACGCCACCACCTGCCCGTGGTTGATGATGGCGATGGTGTCGCACAGCTCCTCCGCCTCCTGCAGATAGTGGGTGGTCAGCAGGACGGTGGTGCCGGACTTGTTCAGCGTGCGCACATACTCCCAGAGCTGACGGCGCAGCTCCACGTCGACGCCGGCGGTCGGCTCATCGAGGATCAGCACGGGCGGGGTGTGGACCATCGCCTTCGCCACCATCAGGCGGCGCTTCATGCCGCCGGACAGCGAACGGGCATGGGCATCGGCCTTGTCGGCCAGTCCGACGGCCGCCAGCAGTTCCTCCGTCCGGCGTTCCTTCTTCGGCACGCCGTAGAGCCCGGCCTGAAGCTCCAGCATCTCGCGCGGGGTGAAGAAGGGGTCCATGTTCAGTTCCTGCGGCACCACGCCGATGGAGGCGCGGGCGCGGCGCGGATGCTCCGACACCTCGTGACCCCAGATGGTGGCGGTGCCGCCGGTCTTGTTCACCAGCCCGGCGAGGATGTTGATCATCGTCGATTTGCCGGCGCCGTTGGGACCGAGCAGCCCGAACAGCGACCCGCGCGGAATGACGAGGTCGATGCCCTTCAGCGCATGCTTCGGCCCGGCCTTGCCGGTCGGCTGGTAGATCTTGGTCAGGCCGCGCAGCTCAACGGCGTTGGCCGGAAGCGAGACGGGCGTGGGGGTATCGGTGGGCGCGGCCATTGATCCTGAACCATGATGTTTGCGGTTGACGAAAAAGCCCGCGAGTCCGGTGGTTTCCCCCGTTGATCCGCGGCGCGCGATGGGTATCATCCGGCCCGCGCGCGCGGAACCCCGATCGGGGGCCCGGACAGCGGGCGTGTCCACGATGGCGTGAACCGGCGCGCCTGTCAAAACAGAGGATGACTGCCATGCAGCCGACCGAGACGATCCTTGTTGAAACCTCGACCGTCGGGTGCGACGGCGGCGGCGGCGCGCTGGGCCATCCGCTGGTCTATCTGACGCTGGATCGCGAGGGGCAGGTCGAATGCCCCTACTGCTCGCGGCTCTACAAGCTGAAGGAAGGCGCCAAGGTCGCCCACGGCCACTGATTGCGCGTTCGTCCTGCTGGCGGGCGGTTCAGACCCGGCCGGCCAGCAGGACCAGCACCGCCAGCGCCAGCAGCGCCGACAGCCCCTGCCAGAAGGCCAGCGGATTGCGGTCGATCAGCGGCCGACGCCGCGTTCCCGCGCAACGCTTGCGCGGGTGGCGCAGGTCGTACAGGAACTCCGACAATTCCTGATAGCGCTTGGCCGGGTCCGGATGGACCGCCTTGCGCAGCACGCCGTCGAGCCAGGCGGGGATATCGCGCTGGTCGCTGAGCGCCGTGCGGTAGACCAGCTTGCGCTGGCGCGCCCGCGTGGTGGCGGTCGCCGCGTCGGCGCCGTAGGGCAGGCGGCCGGTCAGCATCTGATAGGCGATGACCCCCAGCGCATAAAGGTCGGAGGCCGGCGTCCCGCCTTCGCCCAGCAGATATTCCGGGGCGGTGTATTGCAGGGTGCCGAGGATCTCGCCGCGGTCGGCGTCGGGCATGGTCTCCAGAATGCCGGGGACCAGGACCGATCCGAAATCGACGATCTTCACCGTCCCGGTCCGGTCGATCATCACATTGTCGGGCCGCAGATCCTGGTGAAGCATCTCCAGCCGGTGGAAGGCCTGCAGCCCCTTGCCGATCTGCTCGACGATGGCGCGCACGGTGGACAGGTCGGGACCGGGGTGGTCGCGCATCCACTGGGTCAGCGTCTGCCCGTCCAGATACTCGGTGGCGACAAAGAGGTGGCGGCGCGGTCGGTTCTGCGGCGGGGCCTTCAGCACATGCGGGCTGTTGATCCGCCGGGCGATCCACTCCTCCATCAGGAAGCGGCGCAGATGGGCGCGGTCGTCGCGCCGGTCGATGGCCGGCACCTTCAGCGCCACGGCGGGACCGCCTGCGCCATCCCGGGCTCCATCCTGGGCCAGATAGACATGGCTGCGGCTGCTGGCGTGCAGTTCGCGCAGGATGCGGTAGCCCTCGAACTCGGTCCCCGGTTCCAGCAGGGGCGGCGGGGGCAGGTCGGACAGCCGCGATAACAGGTCGCCGGCATCAGCATCGGGGATCGCGTCGATTCGCACGATCTGGAGCGTCAGGTTGTCGGTGCTGCCCCGCCGCAGCGCCTCCTCCACCGCGAGTCGGGCCGCACGGTCGAGATCGTCGGCATGGTCGGCGATGGCGTTGATCAAAAAATCGGCATCGACATGCTCATAGACGCCGTCGGTCGCCAGCAGGAAGACGTCGCCGGCTTCCATCGGCAGTTCCCGGCAATCGATCTCCACATGCGGCGCCACGCCGATCGCCCGGCCGAGATAGCTGACCTCCGACGACACCACCACCCGGTGGTCGGTGGTCAGCTGTTCCAGCGCGCGGCCGGCGATGCGGTAGATGCGGGAATCGCCGACATGGAACAGATGGGCGGTGGCCGATTTCAGCACCAGCGCGCTGAGCGTGCAGGCAAAGCCGCGATCCTGGTCGTAGCGGTATTCGCTGCGCCGGTTCTGGGCGTGCAGCCAGCTGTTGGCCGCCGCCAGCACCCGCTGCGCCGAGGTCCTCACCGACCAGCTTTCCGGCGTGCAGTAATAGTCGGTCAGGAAGCTCTTCACCGCGGTTTCGCTGGCGATGTGGCTGACCCGGCTGCTGCTGATGCCGTCGGCCAGCGCCACCGCGATCCCCTTCATGCCAAGCAGCGGCGGCGTCGGGATCAACGCCCCGTGGAAATCCTGGTTGGCCTCCTTCCGTCCCCGGTCGGAGCACTGGCCGATGGAAATCCGCAGCTCTTTCACGATGTCGGCACTTGGCACGATGTCGGCCCTTGGCAAGAAAAACCCCGGCCCAAGGCGGACCGGGGTGGTAGCGGGATGACGGGCAGGGGCCTTATTCGGCGGGCTGCAGGCCGGCCTGATGCAGGCGGCGCTTCGGCGCCGTGCGGACATGGGTGGCGTAGAGCGTCAGCCCGGTGAAGGCCAGACCGCCGACCAGATTGCCCAGCACCGTCGGCAGCTCGTTCCAGATCATGTAGTCCATGATCGAGAAGTTGCCGCCCATCAGCATCGCCGACGGGAACAGGAACATGTTCACCACCGAATGCTCGAAGGTCATGCCGAAGAACAGCATGATCGGCATCCACATGGCGATCACCTTGCCGCTGACCGAGGTGGAGATCATCGCGCCGACGACGCCGGTGGAGACCATCCAGTTGCACAGCATGCCGCGCAGGAAGATGGTCAGCATGCCGGCCGCGCCATACTGGGCATAGCCCAGCGTCCGGTTCTCGCCGATGTGCGAGATGACGGTGCCGACCTTGTCCGGCGGGGTGGAGAAGCCATAGGTGAAGACCACCGCCATCATCACCGCGACCGTCAGCGCGCCCAGGAAGTTACCGATGAACACCAGCCCCCAGTTGCGCAGAACGCCGCCGATGGTGACGCCCGGCCGCTTGTCGATCAGCGCCAGCGGCGACAGCACGAACACGCCGGTCAACAGGTCGAAGCCCAGCAGATACAGCATGCAGAATCCGACCGGGAACAGGATGGCGCCGATGATCGGGAAGCCCGTCTGGACCGTGACCGTGACGGCGAAGACCGCCGCCAGCGCCAGGATCGCCCCGGCCATATAGGCGCGGATGACGGTGTCGCGGGTGGACATGAAAATCTTGGATTCGCCGGCATCCACCATTTTGGTGACGAACTCGGAGGGCACCAGATACGACATGACGAGTCCCCTTGGAACAAGCGCTGAAGAAACGGCACGCAGCGTCCGGTAATGCCCGCGCGGCACCGGTCCGGTGCGGGGCGGGGGAGGAAAGACGCGCTGCGTGTGATTTGGGTGCGGGCCCCGGTCATTGGTCCCGCGCGGGTCAAACCGCCGTTGGCTTGAACGGGGAAAAGCATTGCACGCGATGTGCCAACCGCACGGATGCAGGAAATCCGGCGGAATTCGCCCGTCGCCCTTCTTGGTGCGATGTGACGTGGAGCTGCAGTTGCTCAAAGACTGTGCTGCGATGAATAAAAAACAGCCATTGGTATAGAAAGGATTGTGTGACCCGGCAGGCTTGCCGTCGTCAACCGCACCGCGGTTGGGCTGACGTCTTTCAGATCTTTAACCGTTCCAGGAAAGACTATCGTTCCGCATCAATGCTTTGGCCGAAAACAGGCGAGACCGGCCCGCCTATGGGTCAGGTTCGGTTACCTTTTTGTTATAATTTCCCTTCACATTGTGAGACAGTATCGGTGATGTCGCTTGACGGGTCTCTCCGAACCGGCGTCTACTTTGCCGCATTGCGGAAAAGTGGAAGTTCCACAATCGTTGTTTGAGTTGCAGGCTTATGTTTTTTCCAGGCGGTTCGGGATTGGCGTCGGATGAGGCGCGCACGATGAGTCACGAGACGGAAGAACAGTATCGCAGCATCTTCGAAAATGCTGTCGAGGGCATCTATCAGACGACTGTCGACGGCCGTTACCTGCGGGTCAATCCGGCACTTGCCGACATCTATGGCTATGCTTCGCCCGAAGACCTGATCGCCAACCTCACCGACATCGCCTGCCAGCTCTATGTCGATCCCGGCAAGCGCGAGGCCTTCGCCGACCTGATGGCCCGCCAGGACCGGGTCCACAGTTTCGAGGCGCGCGTCTTCCGTCGCGACGGATCCATCATCTGGATCGCGGAGAGCGCACGCTGCGTGCGCGATGCCGCCGGCCGCATCCGCTATTACGAAGGCACCGTCCAGGACATCACCGAACGCAAGCAGCATGAGGAGAAGATCCGGCTGCTCGCCACCGTGTTCGACAGCGTCGCCGACGGCATCCTGATCGTCGACCCGGAGTTGACGGTCCAGGCGATCAACCCGGCCTATGAGATCATGACCGGCTTCCAGCGGGAGGAACTGCTGCGCCGGCCGCTGGTCCTCTTCGCTCCCGGCTCGCACGAGCGGGAGTTCATCGACGCCATCTGGACCACCGCGCGGCAGGCCGGGCGTTGGCAGGGGGAGGTCACCAGCTTCCGCCATTCCGGCGACGCCTTCGCCGCCGCCCTGTCGGTGACGTCGGTCCGCGCGCCGGGGGGCGTGCTGGAACATTATGTCCTGACCATCGCCGACATCAGCCAGCGCAAGTCGCAGGAACACCAGATCCGCTATCAGGCAAGCTTCGACCGGCTGACCGACCTGCCCAACCGCTGGCTGGTCTGCGAAAGGCTGGAGGAGGCGATCGTCCGCGCCCAGCGCGGCAAGAGCAAGGTCGCCGTCGCCTTCCTCGACCTCAATCGCTTCAAGCAGGTGAACGACACGCTGGGCCACCATGCCGGCGACGAACTGCTGAAGCTGGTGGCGCGGCGCCTGCGCAACTGCACCCGCATGACCGACACGGTCGGCCGGCTGGGCGGGGACGAGTTCCTGATCGTCGCCCCCGACGCCGCCGATCGTTCCGCCGGCGCCCGGCTGGTGGAGAAGGTGCTCTATTCGATGTCGGAGCCGTTCAGCGTCCATAATCAGGAGCTTTTCTGCGGCGCGTCCATCGGCATCGCCTTCTATCCCGACGACGGCGAGACGGCGGACCAGCTTCTGCGCAACGCCGATCTGGCGATGTACCATGCCAAGCGCAACCCGGAGCACAAATACGTCTTCTACGACAACGGGATGCGCGAACGGTCGGGCTTCACGCTCGGGCTGGAGAGCGACCTGCGCCGTGCCAGCGGCGGCGACGAGTTCGAACTGCATTTCCAGCCGAAGATCGACCTTGCCGGCAACCGCACCATCGGGGCGGAGGCGCTGATCCGCTGGCGCCATCCGGTGCGCGGCATGGTCAGCCCGGCGGAGTTCATTCCGCTGGCCGAGGAAACCGGTTTGATCTGGGAAATCGGCGCCTGGACGCTGATCGAATCCTGCCGCCGGCTGGCGGGTTGGATCGAGCGCGGTCTGCCGATCCCGTCGGTGTCGGTGAATCTGTCGCCGCGCCAGTTCCAGGACGCCCGCCTCGTCGGCTTCGTCCGCAGCGTGGTCGAAGCCGCCGGAATTCCGGCCGACCGGTTGGAACTGGAGCTGACCGAAGGCGCCATGATCGGCGACATCGAGAAGGCGGTGACGATCCTCAACGGGCTGAAGGACATCGGCGTCCGCCTGTCCATCGACGATTTCGGCACCGGTTATTCCTCGTTGGCCTATCTGAAGCGCTTCCCCATCGACACGCTGAAGATCGACCGCAGCTTCGTCCGCGACATCGTCAAGTCGACCACCGATCCGGCGATCGTCGGCACCATCGTCAATCTGGCCGAAAGCCTGGGCTTCGACACCATCGCCGAGGGGGTGGAGACGCAGGAGCAGGCCGACATGCTTCGCCTGCAGCGCTGCACCCGCATCCAGGGCTACCTCATCAGCCGGCCGCTGCCGGTCGACCAGTTCGAGACCTTCCTCAGCAACAGCGTGGTGCCGGCCTGAAGCCAGTCAGGAACGGGCGCCGCCATGCCGGCGCCCGTACGCTTTCTGCCAGGGTTACGGTGCCGTCCGTTCCAGGAAATACTCCATCTCCTGGATGATCCCGCTCTGCGCGGCCCAGAGGGCGGCCTGGGTGCGGTTGCGGACGTTGATGGTCTGCATGATGTGACGGACATGCAGCTTCACCAGATCCTCCGTCATCCCCATCTCGCGCGCGATCTCCTTGTTACTGCATCCGTCCATGATCAGCTTCAGGATGCGGGCGTGGCGCGGGTAGAGGCCGGGATAGCCCAGCAGTTCGCTTTCGTGCTGGGCCATCGCCCCATCCTCTCCGCCCCGGCGGAGCGCGGTGGGGGAGAAATAATCGAAGCACTCTTCCGGCACCACCGGCTCGCCGGCATGGATCAGGCGCAGGGACAGCACGAAGGCGGTCGGGGCCATCCGGTTCAGCAGATAGCCGCGCACGCCGAAGCGCAGGGCCATCCGCATGTGGTGAGCGGAGAATTCGTCGGCGATCATCGCCAGCTTGGCCTGCTCTCCGTACCAGCTGCGGAAGTTCCAGGCATCGGTCTTCAGGGAGGCGAGGTCGAACAGAACGATGTCCGCCATCCGTTCGGAACTGCCGTTGCCGGCCGGCGGTTCCAGCGTGGCCACGGCGCCGCTGGCCGACATGCCGTCGGAGTAGCGGTCGGGGCCGCCGTTGGTCCGGCCATTCCACATCGTCTTGGGTGAAAGCCCGGTTGCGAGGCGGCTTTGCGGATCGATGACCTCGAAACAGTCGTCCAGGATGTTCAGGATGGATTCGCGCAGCAATCGGCTTTGGTTGTGAACAATCACACGAATGCGATCGGACATGTCCGTCTCCCCCAAGAAATAGACGAATTGGCGGACGGTATCGCGCGGCCGGAAGGCAAGGATTCCCCCCTGGACGCTTTGCTTCGACGTCGAGGGCACCGGTGCATGGCAATTCGGGTCTGCCGGATTCTCGTGCCCGGTCTACACCCCCCGGCCCCCCGTTCGAGCCGTTGCCACCTTAGTCTCCGGTACCTCCGCGCCTGGCCGCGCAATGCCGCATATCCGATGGACGGTGCACGTTGTATCGGTCTTCTCGTGCTCGCCCGATCGAATTTAGATCAAACTATGATCCGGCACTCACGGCATTGTCTGCTGCACTTCTGGAATGGTTCCAGGCTCAGTGGGGTGTGCACTCATACTGTCCGGGCAGAGTCCTTCGTCAGAAGGCCGGCAGTAATAAGTCATTCTCGCGCACGAATATGGAAGTGATTACCCGATGAAGCGAGGTGCGTCCCTGCCGGGTTGCGCCGAGTGGGGAAGGTCGCAAGCAAAGGAAGCCAAACGATATTGCCGTCCAAAGAAGAAAAAGTTCTTTGTAAGACAACTTATATTAGATGGCTCGTCTTGGGTCCGGTCTGCACTGGGCCAGTTCACTGACGATAATATAGACTCTTAAACAGAGTTTGCCAGGACAATTTTCGCTGAACACGGAAACGAAAACGGAGCCCCGCCGGGACGGGACTCCGATTTCGTTTCGACAGGCTGCCTGCCGGCTTCCGCCTTACGCCGCCATGTCGTGGGTGATGGCGAAGACGCCGGTGTCCCAGCGGGCGATGGTGGTGTCGAAGCCGCCGACGCCATTCACCACGTCGAAGCCCTGCGTGGTGTTGTGGATCAGGTCCTGGACCGTGTAGTGGCCGTTGGCGAGCTGAAGCTCCACATGGGTGTCAACCGCCTTGCGTGCCGCGGTGTCGTTGAAGTCGACCCGGTCGGAGGCGACGACGATCAGCCGGTCCTTCTGGTCGTAGAAGCCGTAGCCGGTGATCTGGGCGTCCGGATCCTTGTCGGTGAAGGTCAGCGGGTAATGGTAGTTCAGCGCCTCGTCGCCGATCAGGACCGGCGCCTTGGCCTTCAGGGCGGCGATCTCGGCGTCGCTGAACAGGTTATGGCCGTCGTAGGTCGCCTGCGGAATGATCCAGGCGCTGGGTGTGCTGGCCTTGGTCATCGACGGCAGGGCCGCGTCGCTGACGTAATAGCCGAAGGTCGCGCCGGCATCATGCAGCTTGGTGATCGGCTCCAGCAGCTCGCCGAGATAGGCGTTGCCGATGGCGTTGCCGTCGGGTTCCAGCGCGTTCATCGCCTTCTCGGCATTGGCGCTGTAATAGAGCGCCGGGCCGAAGGGACGGGTCGGCACGATGTCGCGCAGCATGTCCAGCCACGGCTGCTTCACCTCGCCCCAATCGTGATAGCTGCGCGACCACTGCTCCGCCGCGCGGCGGACGCCGCCCTGGTCGTCGGCGATCATCGTCCAGCCGCTCTGCAGCCAGGTCTGTTCCAGGCGGCCCCAGCCCAGTTCCTCGCGCACCGTACCGGTCACGCCGGTGTAGAGGCTGTTCACCGCACCCCAGTAATCATCCTCCGACGAGGACATCATGTGGCCGAAATGGGCGTCCGGCGCGCGGGCGGCATGGATGCCCAACATCGCCTGCTCATAGGAGGCCGGCGCCTGCTTGTGCTGCATCTCGAAGCGTTCGAGAGTCTGCACGTTGAACAGGATGTCCTTCTCGTTCATCGTGTTGGCGATTACGCGGGCATCGACGCCGGCGAATTCGCGCATCGCCGCCGGGGTGAAGGACACCTGGGTGGTCAGCCATGCGGCGTGGCCGGTGTTCTTGACGATGGCCTCGTCCAGCGCCTTCCAACCATAGGCCCAGCCGTCGACGAAGTAATCCAGCCACTGCGTCGGATGGTTGTCGATGATGTCGGCCGCCTGCTGCGCCAGCGTGCTTCCCGCCACCTTGATGCCGGTCTTGGCGCTGAACTCCGCGATCATGCGGCTGTTGAAGAAGTCCATCACGCCGGAATGCGGGCTGCCGTCGAAGAAGTCGGCCAGCTCATAGCCGCGGGTGCCGGTCAGGGCCGACAGGCGGCCCAGCTTGTCGGCCATCCAGTCGGCGTAATGGGCGGTGCCGCCGGTCCAGCCGGCCGGCGCGTCCTTGGCGTCCAGCGGCATCAGCGGGCTGATATAGCCCCAGCCACTGGGATTGCTGCTGTCGGCGTTCAGGACGTAGCCATCGGCGTCGCGGCCCAGATACTGCTGATGCGCCTTGACCCAGGACACCCAGGCCTTGTGGCCGCCCAGGCTGGCGAACTCACCGCCGTTCTGCGACTCCGTGAAGGTATCCTCCCACAGCTGCAGGCCGATCAGCGGCATCACCCCGTCGGACAGATGGCCGGCGGCGACATCGCGGGTCTCCTTCAGGTGGGCGGCGTTGGAGTAATCGGGCACCGATTCCCAGAACAGGTGCTGCGGCGCCAGCCCGCGGTCGGCCCCCCAGGAAATGGTCGACACATCGGACATCAGCGGCGGCCGGTCGCTGCTGACTCCGGCGCTGGCGCTGTGGTCGTTCTTCGGCAGCGTGGTGGTGGGCGTCGTCGGAGCCGGCGTGGTGGGGGTGGGCGCCGTCGGGGTCGGGGCAGTCGGGGTCGGGGCAGTCGGGGCGGGGGGCGTGGGGG
>NZ_LGQY01000177.1:0-4837 GCF_003116065.1 Azospirillum sp. TSO5
GCGGGTGCCGTGGGCGTGGTGGTCGTCGTACCGCCGAGCATGTCCTTGGTGACGGGAACGCTCAGCGTGCCGTTCCACCAAAGGCCCTGCTGGCCGGAGATGACGTCCTTGCCGTCCAGCGCGCCGCGGTCATAGGTGACCCCGGCCGCGTTGGAGGCGACGCTGTGACCGTTCACCACGACCGAACCGACAAAAAGGCTGCGGTCCTGGCCGTTGACGACGGCGTCGTTGTCGTACTGGACCTGGACCTTGTGCGCCTGGGTCGGGTCGAGATCGACCGTGAATTTGTAGGCGGTCTGGCTGGTGGCGGCCACCTTGGCGTCGCCCACCGCCTTGCCGTCGACCAGAAGCTTGAAGTGCGGAGGCACCCCGCCGGCGCTCTTGCCCCAGGCGTTGACGACGACGCTGTAGGATTTCGTCGCCGCCGGCAATGCAGCCGCCGGATCGGCAATATCGGCCGCCGGGAACAGCGAGGCCGGCAGCGGCACGTTCAGTGCGCCGCCCCAATACAGGGCTTCCTGTCCCTTCACCACGTCCTTTCCGTCGACCGCACCCTTGTCATAGGTGACCGACGGGTCGGTGGCGGCGATCGACGTGCCGTTCACCGAGACGGCGCGGACGAACAGGTTGCGGTCGACGCCGCCCGACAGGCCGTCGTTGTCGTAGACGATCTGCAGCTTGTGCGCGCTGTCGGCCGCGACCTTGGCGGAGATGGTGTAGCGCCCCAGGGTGCTGCTGTTCACCGTCGCCTGACCGATGGTCGCGCCGTCGAGCTTGAGCGCCAGATGCGGCCAGACGCCGCCGGCTGCTTGTCCCCAAGCGTCGATCGCGAAGGTGACATCGATGAGATTGGACCCGGTGAGCGACATCGGCACGACTCCCATTAATCGGATATTAAGATTTTGCTAGACTGGGTTAACCGTATCGGTTGGATTACCCTTCTCGTTGGGAGTAGTCGCACAGAATTCGCTATAGAATGGAGAGTCAATCTTGGGACATGACTCTGACTCATCTTTGACTCTTCCAAAAAAATCGATTTTGAGTCCGCGAATGTTTTAGTGTCTGAAGGAATGAGTCAGACAACGGCAGTCTTAAGCCTGTTGTGTGGCGTCCGTATCTTTCGTTTGTTTGGCGTGGGTGCCGGCGCCGTGGTCCACTTCGGCACGAACCGCCGCAAATACCGCCGATCAGGCCGGGCAGGAGACCGTTCCATGCGCACCGCTTCCCTGCGCATCGCCGTCGTCACGCAGAAGATCGTCCGGCACGACGGACAGGGGCGCGTGAACGCCGTTGTGGTCGACGAACTGCTCCGCCGCGGGCATGAGGTCGTCGCCATCGCGTCGGAATTGGCGGAGGAACTGGCGCGCCATCCCCGCTTGCGCTGGATCCCGGTCAGCGGCGGCGGTGTGCCGACGCAATTGGCGAAGGACCAACTGTTCGCCTGGAGGGCGAGCCGGGCCTTGGCGCGGGAACGGCAGGCGGGAATTGATCGTGTGGTGGTGAACGGCTTCGTCAGTTGGGCGCGGTCGGACGTGAATGCCGTGCATTTCGTCCATTCCGCCTGGATGCGCTCCGCCACCCATCCGATCCGCAAGGGCGTTTCGCCGCTGTCGCTCTATCGGGCGCTCTACACCCTGCTGAATGTCGGGTTCGAGCGCTGGAGCTTCCGCCGTGCCGGACGGCTGGTGGCCGTCTCACGGACCGTTGCGGACGAACTGCGCCGGGACGGCATCGAGCCTGCCCGGCTGCGGGTGATCGACAATGGCGTCGATGTCCGGGAGTTCCGTCCGGGCACGCCCGATCCAACGCTGTTCGGCCTGCCGCCCGGCCGTCCGGTGGCGCTGTTCGTCGGCGATGCCCGCAGCGACCGCAAGAATCTGGACGGGGTGCTGCGCGCGCTGGCCGAGGTGCCCGATCTAGCGCTGGCGGTGGTCGGCGACGAGCGCGGTGGCCCGTTCCCGGCGATGGCGCGGGCGCTGGGGGTAGAGGAGCGGGTCCGCTTCCTCGGCCACCGGCGCGACGTGGCGGCGCTGATGCGGGCGGCCGACCTGTTCGTCTTCCCGACCCGCTACGAGCCCTTCGGTCTCGTCCTGCTGGAGGCGGCGGCCAGCGGTCTGCCGGTCGTCACCACCCGGCTGGCCGGCGCCGGCCGTCTGCTGGAGGACGGCGCCGCCATCCTGCTGGACGACCCGGACGCGCATGGGGATCTGGTGCGGGCGATGCGCGATCTTGCTGCGGACCCGTCACTGCGCCGCCGCATGGGCGAGGCAGGCCGCCGCATCGCGGAGAGCCAGGACTGGTCGGTGACGGCCGGACAGTATGCCGATCTGCTGGAGGAACTGGGGCCGGCGGATCAGCCGGTCGATGGGCGGCGGCTGTTGGCCGGGTCGGCGTCCTGACCCGCTGCCCTTACCGCAACTCCAACCTCAGCTCCATGACCACGCTGTCGCTTCCCGGCGGCGCGTCCGTCGCCGCGATGCCGACCGGCGCTGCCGGTCCGGGAGTGGGATCGGCGCGCTGGGGGGTGCCGCTGCCGGGACGCAGGACGGTGCCCATGCGGATGGCGGCGCGGGTCTTGCCAACCGGGACGGTTCCACTGGTCGCGACGGGAACGACGCCACCGGCGGCAGCCGAGGTCAGGGCGACGCCGTCGGCTGGGCGGTCGGGCTCCAGCCGGCGCACCCGGTCGTAGTCGCGCTGCACCAGATTGCCGGCATCGATGCCGCCGGCACCGACCTTGCGGAACTCACCGGAGCAGTCCAACGCCTCGAACCGGTTGGCGCGGCAGGTGCCGGAGACGGCGAGAGCCGGGGCGAAGCCGTCGCGGCCGAGGCGGATCAGCCGTTCCGCATCGTCGAACCGGTTGCCGACGGCCGAAGCCGCGACGATGGCGGCGGTCTCGATGTCGGCGGCGCGGTCGTTGGTGCCGTCGCCGAAGCTGGCGCTGCCGCCGGTGAACTGGTTGCGCTCCAGCGCCCGCACCACGATCAGACCGGCGACGGGTCGCTTCGCCAAGCGATAGGCCGGCAGCAGCGATCCGCTGCACCCGATCAGGACATTGCCGTACATCTCCGCCATCGGCCCCTGGATCCAGCCGTTGCCGCAGGCCTCGAAGGCGCAGTCCAGGAACTTGTTGTTGGACAGGAAGGTCCGTTTGGCCGGCCCGTCCTCCGCCAGGATCGCATAGGGCGAGAAGCCGAAATGGCAGGAGATGAAGCTGGAATGGTCGATGCCGTTCTCCGGCGACACGGCGATAGAAGCCAGCGTGTTGCCGGCGAGGTCGGTGTCGAGGAACAGGTGATCGCCGAAGCTGTCGGTTCCCGCCGACCAATAGGCGCCGATGTGGTTCTTGGTCAGCTGGCAGGAGATCAGCGAGGAATGGTCGCGCCAGACATCCACCCCGGCGCGGAAGCCGAACACCCCGACCCGCTCCAGCAGGAAGCGGGAGGTCAGCGCCAGCCCGTCCATGCCCGGCGGCGGATCGCCCGGCCGATTGCCGGGCTTCGGCCCGCGTAGGCTGATGTGCGCGATGCGGCTGCGCTGATACCCCTTGTCGTCGTCGCGAATACCCTGTCGGCTGCCGGCCCGGATGGCGAAACGTCCCGGCCCCAGATCCTCCGGCCAGGACAGCAGCGAGGCGCGCATGCCGGCGCCGACGATCTCCACCTCGTTGAAGGCGTCGTCATAGCGGTCGAGGTTGGGCAGGACGATCTCGCCATCCAGCCGGTAATGGCCGGGCGGCACCAGCACCGTTCCGCCCTGTCCGCTGCGCGCCAGTTCCAGCACGGCACCCTGCAGAGCCGCCCAATCGCATTCCTGGTCCAGGGAGCGGACATGCGGATGGGTGCGCCGTGCCGCCTCCAGGTTTTTGTAACGCTCTGACAAAGGATGGCTGCGCCCGTCGCCGAAGGCGCCCCGTTCGCGGATCGACAGGGCTGGGCCGTTTCTCGGCGGCGGGTCGGGGGTCGGGCGCAAAGGCTTGTCCTGAGCGGCTTGTGCGACGGCGGGCCTCTGGGCGGCGGGCAGGGCGAGGGCGGCGGCCAGCAACGCGCGCCTGCCGATGCGGCAGCCGGCACCGCCGCTCATGGCGTGAAGGCCCGGGATCGCCGGTCGAGCCGGCCCAGCGAACCGATGCCATCGCTGAGGGCTGCGCGATAGACCTCCTCCAACCGGTCGAGATGGCTGTCCAGCGTGAAGGGCGCACGCCAGTACCCGTCATGCGCGTTGCGGCCCATCCGCTCCACCTCCGCGTCGTGGGACAGCAGTCGGAGGCAGCGGGCGAGGTCGACGGCATCGCCGCTGCGGAACAGGAAACCGTTCTCTCCCGGCAGCACCGCCTCCGCCGCCGCGCAATTGTCGCTGACGATGATGGGAACGCCATTCGCCAGTGCTTCGTAGGCGGCGAGCCCGAACGTCTCGTACCACAGCGATGGAACCACCAAGGCCCGCGCCCGCTGTACCTCCTCCAGCACGGCGTCGGGCGGCAGCCAGCCGGCAAGCTCCGCATCGGGGTTCAGCCGCCGCACCGCCGCCGCCTCGTCGCCATCGCCGACGAAGCGGACCGGACAGCCGGCCTGTGCCGCCGCCTCGGCCAACAGAGCGGCGCCCTTCTCGCGCGACAAGCGGCCGACGAACAGCACGGGGCGGTTGCCGGCGACCGGAGCAGGTCCGCGATCCTCAACTTCAACCGGGTTGGGGACGGGCAGGGTGACGGTGCCGGGCGGCAGATGGGGGGCGATCACCGCGCGCTGCCGGTCGCTGAGCGTCACCACCGCCATGCCGCCGGTGAAGCCGCCGGCCAGCGCCCCCGCCGCATGGCGGGCGGGCCCCCCCCCCT
>NZ_LGQY01000148.1:0-4604 GCF_003116065.1 Azospirillum sp. TSO5
GGCAGGGGCGGGGGCGTTTATCACCCCCGCCGATGGTCTTTGCGACGAACTGGTCGCGAGAAACCGGTAGGACCGGCCACGGGAATTGGGGGGCGACGCTCGGTGGACGAAGTCTGGGTGCTTTTGCAGGGAATCGTTCTCGGATTCGCCATCGCCGCACCCGTCGGGCCGATCGGTCTGCTGTGCATCCGCCGCACCCTGCAGCATGGGCCCCTGATGGGCTTCTTCACCGGGTTCGGCGCCGCGGTGGCCGACACCTTCTATGGCGCCATCGCCGCCTTCGGCGTGTCGGCGGCGCTCAGCTTCCTGCGCGGGCACGAGATCGCCTTCCAGCTGGTCGGCGGCATCTTCCTGCTGGTGGTTGCGGTCCGCACCTTCCGCCAGCATCCCGAAGCGGAGGAGCGCGAGGCCGCGGCCGCCCCCGACAGCAAATCCTGGTTCACCGGCTTCATGACCGGCCTGTCGCTGACCCTGACCAACCCGGCGACCATCATGGCCTTCATCGCCATCTTCGCCGGCTTCGGACTGGGCGGCACGCTGGACCGGCTGGAAGCGTCGACCCTGGTGCTGGGCGTCTTCATCGGGTCGTCGCTGTGGTGGATGACGCTGGCGATGGGTGTCGCCGCCGTGCGTCACCGCATCTCCGACCGCGGGCTGACCATGCTGAACCACTGCACCGGCGTGGCGCTGGGCGTCTTCGGCCTGTGGGCGCTGGGCATGGCCGCGACCGGCATCGTCGGCATGGCGACCGCCTGAAAACTTGTTCAGCAGCCGGCTGACGGCGTGACGCTCGGCGCTTCCCCGGCCGTACCGCCCTTGCGCAGCAGGTGCAGGTGCTTGGTCAGCCGCCACAGATACAGGCCCACCAGCACCACCAGCAGCCCGATGGTGAAATAGCCGACCAGCCGGTGGGCGAAGGGCCAGGTCGACAGCATGTAGCCGGTCCAGGCCAGCAGCAGCGTCCACAGCACCGATCCGATGCCCGACGCCAGCGAATAGTTCAGGATCGACATCCTGCAGGCGCCGGCCGGAATCGAGATCAGCGTCCGCACCCCCGGCACCGGCTGCGAGAACAGCACGGCCAGCCCGCCGCGCTTGGCGAACCAGTCGGTGCTCTGCCGCACCTTCTTCGGGTTGATGGTCAGCCAGGGGCCGTATTTCTTCAGGAACGCCTCCAGCCGCTCGCGCCCCATCAG
The DNA here is from genome assembly GCF_003116065.1 of Azospirillum sp. TSO5. Taxonomy (NCBI): domain Bacteria; kingdom Pseudomonadati; phylum Pseudomonadota; class Alphaproteobacteria; order Rhodospirillales; family Azospirillaceae; genus Azospirillum; species Azospirillum sp. TSO5. Next base: position 1,197 of record NZ_LGQY01000148.1, read on the forward strand.
GCGGCTCGGCAGGAACCAAACCAGCTGCCCGGCCAGCGAGCCGAGCCCGCCGGCGACGGCGATCCCCACCAGCGAGAACTCGCCGGTCGCCGCCCCGATCCCGGCCAGCGGGATCACCGACTCGGAGGGAAGCGGCGGAAACACCCGCGCCAGCGCCACCAGCAGGAAGATCCCGATATAGTGAAGATGGTGCATCACCTGCACCAGCCAGTCCGTCAACCCGCCATCCATTCCGTCCGTCCTTCCCCACCGGTCGAATTGACCCGTATCGGGAGAACGGCGTGCTGTGGTTGGGGGTTCCCGTGTCGGCTGAGAGTCGGCTTCGAATGCCCCCTCCCCATCCCTCCCCCGCTTCGCGGGAGAGGGTGCCTTATGCGAGGCGGCGGCAGTTCCCTCTCCCGCGGAACGCGGGGGAGGGTTAGGGAGGGGGCACCCGGAGAAACCGCTCAGCTTCACCCGTTGAACAGCGCCGCGTCGATCCGCCGGACCATCGCCACCAGCTTCGGCGCGAACTCCTCCTCAAGCTTCTTCAGATCGACCATGAAGGCCGGCCCACCGCAGTTGAAGGCCAGCACCTGCGAGCCGTCGCGCGGCACGAAGGGGACGCCGACGGCATGCACCTCCGACTTCCAGGCGCCGATGGAGCGGCAGTAGCCGCGCGTCCGGTAATCCTCGATGGCCTGGAGGATGCCGTCGCGGATCTCGGGCCAGCGCTCCCCCTCATGCTCTTCCAGCTTGGCCATCAGCGGCGCGCGCTCCGCCTCCGGCAAGGCGGCCAGATAGGCGCGGCCCATGCCGGTGGTCGACAGCTTGATGTGGGAGCCGACGTCGAGCGACAGCGTGATCGGCCCGGTCGCCTTGCAGCATTCCAGATAGATCATGCTCAGCCGGTCGCGCCCGCCGAGCGCCACGGCAAGGCCGGTCTGGTCGGCCAGCTCCTGCATCAGCGGCCGGGCGACCTGCCGGATGCCCATGCCCGACAGGCTGGCATAGCCGAGCGCCAGCACCGAGGTGCCGAGCCGATACTTGCCGGTGTTCTGGTCGTAGGCGAGATAGCCCAGCTTCGCCAGCGTGTAGGTCAGCCGCGACACGGTCGGCTTGGGCAGGCCGGTGCGTTGCGCCAGCTCCAGATTGCCGAGCATCGATTCGTTGCGGCGGAAGGCGCGCAGCAGTTCCAGCCCGCGGGCAAGCGCCGTGACGAAGCGCGGGTCCTTCTCGTCGTCCGCCAGATCGTCGGCGACCAGAGCCTCTTCCCGCCTGCGCATGACCCGTCCCTCCCGCAAAAGATAACGGGACGATCCTGCCAGCCGCCGCACAGCGCGTCAATGGAACAAGGTTTCGCGATGCGAAATTTATAACCGGCGGCCTATGCCCGCACTTACTGCGTCGCCCCCAGCCCCAGCGTCACCATGCGTTCGTACAGCGACGCGCGCGAAATGCCCAGCAGCTTCGCCGCCCGCGCCTTCACCCCGTTGGCCTCCTCCAGCGCGGCGGCGATGGCGTGGCGTTCGGCGGCGTGCAGCACCTCCTGCAACGGCCGCGCGCCCGCCGCCAGCGGCAGGGCGGAGGCGCCGGCCGGATGCTGCATGCCGGGAAGCACGCTGCGGATGTGCGGCGCCGTCAGGATCGGTGCGTCGGTCAGCGCCACCACCCGCTCCAGCGTGTTGTAAAGCTCGCGCACGTTGCCGGGCCAGTCATAGTCGCGCAGCACCTGCACCGCCGATTCCAGCAGTTCGCGCGGCGGCGTGCCCTGCTGGATCGCCAGCTGTTCCAGGATGCGGTCGGCGATGCTCTCGATGTCCTCCGGCCGGTCGCGCAGCGGCGGCAGGGTGATCGGCACCACGTTCAGGCGGTAATAGAGGTCGGCGCGGAACTGCTTCTCGCGCACCAGGGCATGCAGGTCGCGGCTGGTGGCGGCGATGATCCGCACATCGACCCGCACCACCTTGTTGGATCCCAGCGGCTCGATCTCCCGCTCCTGCAGCACGCGCAGCAGCTTGGCCTGGACCGGCAGCGGCATGTCGCCGATCTCGTCGAGGAACAGGGTGCCGCCGTTGGCGAGCTGGAACTTGCCCTCGCGGTGGCGGCGGTCGGCACCGGTGTAGGCGCCGGGGGCGACGCCGAAGAACTCCGCCTCCAGCAGGGTATCCGGGATGGCGGCGACATTGACGCCGACGAAGGGCTTGGCCGCCCGCGGGCTGGCGGAATGGATGGCCTGGGCCAGCAGTTCCTTACCCGTCCCGGTCTCGCCCAGCAGCAGGACGGTCGAGTCCATCTGGGCGGCGCGGCGGCCCAGCCGCTTGATCTCGCGGATCGATTCGCTGGCGCCCAGGAACTGCGAGAAGGAATATTTGGCCCGGCGCTCGTGCGCCAGCTCCTGCTGGGTGCGGGTCAGCTCCTCCTGCATCTTCTCGTATTTGCGGACCAGCGGGCGGAGATATTCGGCGCGGTCGAACAGCACGAAGCCGATGGCGCCGATGATCGAGCCGTCGATGCCGAACAGCGGCATCCGCGTCACCACGAAGGAACGGTCGTCGAACTCCATGATGTCCAGCGGCTGGGGCTGGCCGCTGTCGATCACCCGGCGCAGCTGGCTGTTGGGGATGACGTCCTCCACCTGCCGGCCGCGCGGGTCGTCCGGAACCCCCAGCAGAGCCTTGTACTTCTCGTCCATCCAGGCGATGCGGCCAGTGTGATCGACAGCGACGGCGCCGACGCACATGGATTCCAGATGTTCAAAAAGGGAGTGCACCGCCCGCTGGCGCAACGCTTCGAAATCGACGGTGTCGCCCACGTCACCCTCCCAAACGGGACCGATCTTCGTCGTCCCGGTGTCGAGGCCTCTTGCGATGCCGGCTTTGGGGCCTGCTGCATTGCAACGCAATTTGCCAACAATATCAGAGGTCAACATAGTAGCCCATCCGTCGGATTAAAGGGAAGGCATGCAGGTTCGGTCGGGTGCGCGGGGTCGATCCGCACCCGTTCATCAGATCAAAGCTTTGCCGCGTGCCAGTTCGGACCGCTTTTTAAAAAAGCAATCCGGACGAGTTCTCTACATCCTCCGCCATATCCCTGTTTCTTATTGGGTCTTTCAACCGTGACGGGTAGAAAAGGGAAAAAGAGGGGGACCTTTCGGTCCCCCCTGGGGGAGTTACGGAGAAGACGGCAGACTCAATGTCCGCGCTTGGGCAGGCGGGCCATCAGCTCGCCGACGATTCCGCGGCGGAAGAGCAGGACGCAGACGACGAAGATGCAGCCGATCACCACCGGCACCGGCAGGCTGGTGGAAGCGAGGTAGCTTTCCAGCGTCACCACCAGCCCGGCGCCGACCACCGGCCCGAACAGCGTGCCCATGCCGCCCAAGAGCGTCATCAGCACCACCTCGCCCGACATCTGCCACGTCACGTC
>NZ_LGQY01000185.1:0-4474 GCF_003116065.1 Azospirillum sp. TSO5
GCCGTCCTCCACCGCGCGCAGTCCCTGGGCGACCGTGGAGGCGCCGACGACGCGGTGGCCCGCCGTGGTGAGGAACATCGAAATGGCGGACAGCACGAACTGGTCGTCGTCGATCACCAGGATCGCGATCTCGCCGTCCTTCGCCGGCGCATCGGCCAGCGTCGCCACCACCGCGCCATTGGCGACAGCCAGGGCAGGGGCGGGGGCGGGGGCGGGGGCAGAGACTGGGGCAGGGCGCACCGGCTCGTCCGTCGTCCCATCCGTAAGGGCCCGCTCCACCGGCGCCAGCGGCACGGTGACCGAGAAGACCGATCCCTTCCCCGGCGTGGAGCGCACCTTGACCGGGTGGTCCAGCACCGTGGCCAGCCGCTGGACGATCGACAGGCCGAGCCCGATGCCGTTGTCGCGGTTGCGCTCCGGGTTGCCGATCTGGTGGAACTCCTCCCAGATGGCGTCCAGCCGGTCCGCCGGAATGCCGATGCCGGTGTCGCGCACCTCGATAATCAGGCAGCCGCCGGATTCCAGGCAGGCGACCTGCACCTGTCCGGAATTCGTGTAGCGGATCGCGTTGTCGATCAGGTTGCCCAGCAGCCGCAGCAGCAGCACCCGGTCGGTCAGCACCGCCGCGCGGTGTTGCGGCACGGCGAAGGCCAGCCCCTTGCCGCGGGCGACCGGGCCATATTGCGAATCCAGCGCTTCGAACAGGTCGGCGACCTCATGCACGGCCTTGTTGGCGGTGACGCCGCCGGCATCCAGCCGCGACACCTCCAGCAGCTCGTCGAGCAGCTGCTTCAGCGTCATCACCACCTGTTCGATCTTGCGCGCGGAATCCTCCACCTTCGGATCGGGGGCGGTGGCGCGCAGCATGGCGGTCAGCATCAGCAGCGACTGGGCGGGCTGGCGCAAATCGTGGCTGGCGGCGGCCATGAACTTGGCCTTCGACGCGACCGCCTGCTCGGCCCGTTCCTTGGCGGCGCGCAGGTCGATGGCGTTCTGGCGGAAGGTGCCGAGCGCCCTGGCCATGCGGCCGATCTCGTCGTCGCGGTGGCGCACCGGCACGGTCACCGTCACGTCGCCGGCCGCCAGATCGTCCATGGCGCGGGTCATGCCGGCGATGGGCAGCGTCACGCCACGCGTCGCCCAGATCACGCCCAGCACCACCAGCAGAAGCGCCGCGATGCCGATGCCGCCCAGCACCAGCACATGGTGGCGGATGGCGTCGTCGGTCGGCCCGGTGTCCAGCCTGACCAGCAGGGTGCCGATGCTGCGGGGGCCGCCACTGCGATCCTGGTGGGTCAGCGGCACCGCCGCCACGGTGGCGGCATCCTCCGCACCGATGGTGGTGCCCGGCTTTCGGTAGACGGCGAAGCGTTCGCCATGGGTGCCCAGGATCACCGCCTCGGCGAAGCTGTCGATCGAGCGCAGCGGGTTCAGCGCCGTCGCCGCCTCTTCGGGGTCGAGGTCCCACAGGGCGTTGGTCACGTCCTCCAGAACGATGCGGGTCGCCATCTCCGCCCGAATGGCCAGTTCGGCGCGGGTGTTGCGCACATCGGCCTGGATCAGCACGATCATCGGCACGGCGACCAGCACCGACACCAGCAACACCGCCGATGCCGTCGTTCGGGCGACCAGGCTCCGTGAGAAGATCTTCAAGAACATGCCGAAGCCACCGAGAACAAGACGACCACGAACAACTCGCCGGGCCATCCTAGCCGAACCGCCGGGCAAACACGACAGCCACGTAACGCCGCCGGTCAAGCCACCATCATCGGTAGTAGTAGGAAAAAAGGCGGTATGACTGTTTCGAATCGTTTCTTCTTCTTGTTTGATTGCCTGTGTAAAAGTTCGCGTCGGGCTTCGGGGGCGTGGGGAGGGCGGAAGCATGGGAACGGGCATCGTCATCGCCCTGACGCACGGCGTCGGCCTGCTGGCGCTGGTTCTGCTGGCCTACCGCCACGTGCTGCGGCGGTTCGGCGCCCGCCGACGCCGGGCCTTCGCGCTCCTCTCCGGCCTGCTGTTCGGCGCGGCCGCCGCCATTTCGATGCTGGACGCCTACCCGGTGGCGGGCGGGGTGCTGATCGACCTGCGCAACGCGATGGTCGGGCTGGCCGGCCTGTTCGGCGGCCTGCCGGCGGCGCTGCTGTCGGCAGCCATCGCCGGCGTGGTGCGGCTGTGGCTGGGCGGCGTCGGCGCGCTGTCCGGCCTCGCCGGCATCCTGCTGACCGCCCTGGCCGCGCCGCTGCTGGCCAAACCGATGGAGCGCCGCGCGGCCAGGCAGGGCGGTGGCGGGAAAGGCGCCCTCAATTTCGGCCTGCTGGCGCTGTTCGGTCTGGCGATCACGCCGCTGACCCTGCTGGCCTTCCTGCTGCTGCCCGACCTCGACCTCGCCATGCGGGTGATGGAGGAGGCGGCGCTGCCGCTGATCGCCTTCACCACGCTGGGCATCGGCCTGCTCGGCACCATGCTGGCGCGGGAGCACCGCCGCGTCGCCGACGAAGGCGCGCTGTCGGAGAACGCCGCCCTGTTCCGCGCCGTCTTCGACAGCTCCGCCGACAGCCTCGCCGTCCTGCGCGTCAACCCCGACGGCAGCTTCACCCTGCACTGCGCCAACGCCGCCGCCCAGCGCCTGATGGGCGACCGCGCCGCGCTGGCGGAGGGCCAGCCGCTCGACCGCCTGCTGCCGCCGGACCTCGCCGCCAAGGTGATGGCCGACCTGCAATCCTGCATCGACGCCGGCGCCCCCACCCGCTTCGAGGAGCAGCACACCCACAACGGCGTCACCCGCTGGTGGGAGGTGTCGCAGGTGCCGATCCGCGACGAGAGCGGCGCCATCGTCATGCTGTCGGTGGGCGCCCGCGACATCACCCGCCGTCACGAGGCCGAACGCACGATCCGCGCCAGCGAGGCGCGCTATCGCCTTCTCGCCCGCAGCGTCACCGACATCATCGGCCGCATCGGCCTGGACGGGGTGCGCCGTTTCTGTTCGGAGGCGACGCGCGACAGCCTGGGCAGCCCGCCGGCCGAGCTGATCGGCCGCCCGCTGGTGGAGCGCGTCCACCCCGACGACCGCGACGATCTTTCCGCCGGCCTCGCCCGCCTGACCCCCGATCGCCCGACCCTGAAGACCACCTATCGGCTGCGCCATGCCGACGGCCGCTGGATCTGGATCGAGGCGGCGGTGCGGCTGGTCACCGACGACTGGGGCGCGCCGCAGGATTACGTCAGCGTCGAGCGCGACGTCACCGCCCGCAAGTTCATGGAGGCGGAGCTGCAGGACGCCCGCCAAGCCGCGGAATCGGCCAGCCGCAGCAAGACCGAGTTCCTGGCGAGCCTGAGCCATGAGTTGCGCACGCCGATGAACGCCGTCATCGGCTTCGCCGACCTGATCGCGCGGGAGTCGGAGGGGCCGGTCGGCACCGCCCATTACCGCGACTTCGCCGTCAACATCCGCGACAGCGGCCAGCATCTGCTGGAGCTGATCAACGAGATCCTCGACCATGTCCGCGCCGATTCCGGCCAGTTGGTCCTCGACGACGAGCCGGTCGACTTCGATGCCGCCGCCACCTTCGCCATCCGCCTGCTGACCCCGCGCGCCGCCCGCGCCGGCATCGCCCTCTACGCGACGGTGGACCCCGCCGCCCGCCACATGCGCGGCGACGAGCGGCGCATCCGCCAGATCCTGCTGAACCTGCTGTCCAACGCGGTGAAATACACCCCATCCGGCGGGTCGGTGTCGCTGACCGCCGCGCCCGCCCCGGACGGCGGCCTGCTGCTGGAGGTGCGCGACAACGGCGTCGGCATCCCCGAACAGGATCTGGGCCGCGTCCTGCTGGCCTACGCCCGCGTCGCCAGCCCGGAGAACCGCCAGACCGAGGGCGCCGGCCTCGGCCTGCCGCTGACCCGCCGGCTGGTGGAGCTGCATGGCGGCACCCTGACCCTGGCCAGCCGGGTGGGGCAGGGCACCACCGTCACCATCCATTTCCCGCCCGACCGCATGGCCGGGGAGACTGCCGGCTCCCCTGCCGCCTTCCCTGCCGCCACCGCCGGCCACCCCGCGAGAACGCCGTCCGGCCGCCCGAGTCTGTCGATCCTGATGGTGGATGACGACCACAACATCCGCGAGAACGGCTGCGCCCTGCTGCGCAGCTGGGGCCACCGGGTGACCACCGCCTCGGGCGCCGGCGAGGCCCTGCTGGTGCTGCGCGGGCCGGAGCCCCTGGACCTGCTGTTCAGCGATATCGTGATGCCGCCGGGCATGAACGGCGCCGAGCTAGCGCGCGAGGCGCGGCGCCTGCGCCCCGACCTGCCGGTTCTGCTGGCGTCGGGCTTCGCCGCCCATGCGGTGGTGGCCGACGACGTGGCTATGGGCGGTTACGACCTGATCGCCAAGCCCTATGACCCGGCGGAGCTGCGCGAGCATCTGGACCGCCTGCGCCCCCCGGCTCCCCCCGCCGCCGAGCCGCCCTCCGCCCCC
>NZ_LGQY01000138.1:0-4300 GCF_003116065.1 Azospirillum sp. TSO5
GGTTGCCCCCTCCCCATCCCTCCCCCGCCTCTGGCGGTGGAGGGGGCAGGATGCTTGGCGGCGTCACGTCACTGCCAAAGCGGCGGCAGTCCCCTCTCCCGCAAAGCGGGGGAGGGTTAGGGAGGGGGCATTCGAAGCCGACACCTCATCCCCTCACACCTTGTCGCGCCAGTTCGGCGCCTCGGTGTCGAGCACGCGCTCCAGCGAGTGGACGCGGGCCTCCAGCCGGTTGGAGATCTCCCACAATTCGGCCAGAAGCCGTTCGTCCTGCGCGGTCAATCCGCGCTGGGAGCGCCATTTGGTGATGTAGTGGAAGACGATCCAGACCGGCGCCACCACCACCATGAACAGCACCGCGAGGACGAAACCCAGGAACCCCATGGTCGTCGGGCCTTCTTATTGTCGTGAGAAGAGCGGGCGGGGCGTCACCGCCCCACCCCGGCAGCCGGGTCCGGCCGGCCGTCAGCCGTTACGGCGGGCGGCGATGCGGGCCTTCAGCGCGGCCAGATCCTCCTCGACCTTGTGAGTCGCCTCAAGCTCGGCGATCTCCTCGGTCAGGCTCTTGGTGCGGCCGACGTCATAGGCCTCGACCCGGCCCTCCATCTCGTCAAGGTTACGCTCGACCTGCTCGAAGCGCGAGAGGGCGTCGTTGATGCGCTCGTCATGCAGGACGGTGCGGACCTTGACCCGGTTGCTGGCCGTCTGGGTGCGGGCGACCAGCGCCTTCTCGCGGGTCTTGGCGTCGGTCAGCTTGGCCTGCAGGCGGCCGATGTCCTCATTGGCCTTGGACAGCGCGGCCTCGACCTGCACCAGCTGCTCGGCCAGCGCGTCGGCCTGCTCGGCGACCTTGGACTTCTGCATCAGGGCGCCCTTGGCCAAATCCTCGCGGTCGCGGGTCAGCGCCACCTCGGCCTTGCGGTCCCACTCGTCGCGCTCGCGGTGGAGATCGGCGACGCGGCGTTCGATCTCCTTCTTCTCCGCGATGATCTTGACGGTGGAGGAGCGCACCTCGACCAGCGTGTCTTCCATCTCCTGGATGATCAGGCGGATCAGCTTCTCCGGCTCCTCGGCGCGGTCGAGCAGGGAGTTCAGGTTCGACTGCACGATGTCGGTCAGGCGCGAAAAGATGCTCATGGTCGGTGTCCCGTGTGTCAGCCGAGGATGGCGCCGGCGACGATGCCGGCGAAGAAGAACAGCCAGCTTTCCGCCGGCCGGGTGGCGAGATAGTTGCGCACGCGGCGCGCCAGCGGGCGGCCCTGCGCGGTGTTGAAGCGGTCACCGCCATAGCGGCGGCGGAAATCGCTGAAGTCGCTCATGGATGACCTCCTTGCCATGCCACCGGTATCGCAACCGCCGTGCCAACCCCGGCGCATCGGCGCCAAACCATTGGAATTCCTGGGCTTTCCAAGCTTGCGCCCATAACCGCACCGGATTGCCACCTCGCCAATATGGCGATACCATCGCTAATCCGGCGAAACAGTGGCGAAAAGCACGATGAGCATCACTCCCCCGTCCCTGCTCGGCGAATCGCCGGCCTTCCTGGCGGCGCTGGCGCATGTGTCACGGGTGGCGCCACTGGAGCGGCCGGTGCTGGTGATCGGCGAGCGCGGAACCGGCAAGGAGCTGATCGCCGCCCGCCTGCACTACCTGTCGCAGCGGTGGGACCGCCCCTTCGTCAAGGTGAACTGCGCGGCTCTGCCTGAGTCGCTGCTCGATTCGGAGCTGTTCGGGCATGAGGCCGGGGCCTTCACCGGCGCCACCCGCCGGCAGATCGGCCGGATCGAGCAGGCCGACGGCGGCACCCTGTTCCTGGACGAGATCGCCACCGCCTCCCCCGCCGTTCAGGAAAAGCTGCTGCGTGCCGTCGAGTATGGCGAGATCGAGCGGGTCGGCGGCCGCACCGCCACCGTCGATGTCCGGGTGGTCGGCGCCACCAACGCCGATTTGCCGGCGCTGGCCGCCGCCGGCCGCTTCCGCGCCGACCTGCTGGACCGGCTGGCCTTCGACGTGGTGACCCTGCCGCCGCTACGCGCCCGTCCCGAGGACATCCCGCCGCTTGCCGAGCATTTCGCGCTGGGCATGGTGCGCGAGCTGCAACGCCCGCTGTTCCCCGGCTTCACCGCCGCGGCGCTCGACCGCCTGAGCGGCCATGACTGGCCCGGCAATGTCCGCGAACTGCGCAACGCGGTGGAGCGCTCCGTCGCCGCCGCCGATCCCGACGAGCCGCTCGACCACATCATCCTCGACCCTTTCGAATCGCCCTGGCGTCCGGCCACGGCGCCGTTTGTCCGCCCGGAGGCGGCACCCGCCGCCGCGCAGGCTCCCGCCCCCACCTTCGACGGCGGCATCCTCGGTCAGGTCCGCGCCTTCGAAGCCTCGATCCTGCGCACGGCGCTGGAACGCAACCGCTTCAACCAGCGCCAGACCGCCGAGGCGCTGGGGCTGGGCTATCACCAGTTGCGCGGCATGCTGAAGAAGCACGGGCTGATCCCGCCCGCCCATCTGCGACCTTAGGCCGTCCCCGGATTGTGCGTTTCCCGTGCTATACCGGTTGCCCAACCGTCGAGAGAACGGTTCGTCACGATACGGGAAGGGGAGCAGCACGATGGCCAGCAGCATCTCAGGTCTTGAAATCCGTGGTCCGATCAAGCCCGGTTTCGAGGAAATCCTGACGCCGGAGGCGATGGCCTTCCTGGCGGAGCTGGAGGGGCGCTTCGGCAGCGAACGGCTGCGGCTGCTGGACGTGCGGACCAAGCGGCAGGCGCTGCTCGACCAGGGTCACAAGCCCGATTTCCTGCCGGAAACCCGTGCGATCCGCGAGGCCGATTGGACCATCAGCCCGCTGCCGGTCGACCTGCTCGACCGCCGGGTGGAGATCACCGGCCCGGTCGACCGCAAGATGGTCATCAACGCGCTGAACAGCGGCGCCAAGGTGTTCATGGCCGATTACGAGGATGCGACCTGCCCGACCTGGACCAATCTGGTCGAGGGGCAGATCAACATCCGCGACGCCGTGCGCCGGACCATTTCGTATGAGGACCCGGCCAGCGGGAAGAAATACCGCCTCAACGATCAGCCCGCAGTGCTGAAGGTCCGGCCGCGCGGCTGGCATCTGGAAGAGCGCCATGTGCTGATGGATGGCGAGCCGATGTCCGGCGCGCTGTTCGACTTCGGCCTGCATGTCTTCCACAACGCCAAGGAGCTTCTGGCGCGCGGCAGCGGTCCCTATTTCTACCTGCCCAAGCTGGAGAGCCATTTCGAGGCGCGGCTGTGGCGCGAGGTCTTCCTGGTGGCGGAGGAGTATCTCCACCTGCCGCAGGGCTCGATCAAGGCGACGGTGCTGATCGAGACCATCCTCGCCGCCTTCGAGATGGATGAGATCCTGTACGAACTGCGCGAGCATTCCGCCGGGCTGAACTGCGGTCGCTGGGACTATATCTTCAGCTTCATCAAGAAGTTCCGGAAGGACCCCGCCGCCGTGATGCCCGACCGGGCGGAGGTGACGATGGCCACCCCCTTCCTGTCGGCCTACAGCCAGCTTGCGGTCAAGACCTGCCACCGCCGCGGCGCCCCGGCCATCGGCGGCATGGCCGCCTTCATCCCGGTGAAGGACAACCATGAGGCCAACGAGGCCGCCTTCTCCCGCGTGCGCGCCGACAAGGAGCGCGAGGCGTCCAACGGTCACGACGGCACCTGGGTCGCCCATCCCGCCCTCGTCCCGGTGGCGCGCGAGGTGTTCGACGCCTACATGCCGACGCCGAACCAGATCGCCCGCAAGCGCACCGACGTCAGCGTCACCGCCGCCGACCTGCTGGCGGTCCCCGCCGGGCCGAAGACGGAGGCGGGCCTGCGCAACAATGTGGCGGTCGGCATCGGCTATATCGAGGCGTGGCTGCGCGGCCAGGGCTGCGTCCCGCTGTTCAACCTGATGGAGGATGCCGCCACCGCGGAGATCAGCCGCACCCAGGTCTGGCAGTGGCTCCACACCGGCACGACGCTGGACGACGGACAGGCGGTGACGCTGGACCTCGTCGACCGCGTCATCGGGGAGGAGCTGTCGGCCTGGAAGGCCCGCGTCGGCGCCGACACCTACGCCAAGGGCCGCTACGCCGACGCCGCGTCCCTGTTCCGCGATCTGGTCGCGCGCGAGGACTTCACCGACTTCCTGACCCTGCCGGCCTACGAGCGCGTGGTGGCGGAGGGGGCGTAAGGGACCTCGCCTTGCTACCCCCTCCCTCCCACGCTGGCGCGTGGGTCCCTCCCTCCCCCGCCGTTGGCGGTGGAGGGGAAGAAAGCCGCA
>NZ_LGQY01000002.1:0-4170 GCF_003116065.1 Azospirillum sp. TSO5
GGGGTCACTACACGAAAGTGATCAGATTGTCCGGGATGTGAGAACGGACTGGGAACTCATGCTGCAAGCAAGGACTGCATCCTCCGCAACGGCCTGAGGCCGGTTTCCGGAAGAGGGTCGGCCCCCCAGACATAGTCACCGGTAAGGCCGATATGCTCCCATCCCAGAGGCGCAACATGCCGCATCAATTCGGGGGTTACGCCATGCCCTTGGCTTACCAGTTCGGCGAAGGCGGCTTCGAGATAGCGTGTGTTCCACAGGATGATGGCGGAAACCAGCAGGTTCAGCCCCGATGCCCGGAAGACCTGGTTCTCGAAGCTGCGATCGCGCATCTCACCCAGGCGGTTGAAGAAGATTGCCCTGGCCAGAGCGTTCCGAGCCTCTCCCTTGTTGAGGCCGGCGTTAGCGCGTCGGCGGAGGGCGGGATCACGCAGCCACTGTAAGGTGAACGCGGTCCGCTCGATACGGCCGAGTTCTCGCAGAGCCAGGGCCAAGCCATTCTGGCGCGGGTAAGCCGAGAGCCGCCGCAGCATGGCCGAGGCCGTCGCGGTGCCCGAGCGGATCGAGGTCGCCAGCCGCAACAACTCCGTCCAGTTGGCCGTGAGGTGCTCGATGTCGATGGTTCCGCCAACCAAGGGCCGCAGAATGGGGGGTGCCTCCCGACCGGGCAGCAGGTAAAGCCTCCGGTCCTTCAAATCGCGGATACGCGGGGCGAAACGGAACCCCAGCAGGGCACACAGGCCGAAAACGTGATCGCTCGTGCCACCGGTGTCCGTGTAGTGCTCCTCGATGTCCAAACCACTCTGGTGATGGAGAAGGCCGTCGATGACATGGGGCGCTTCGCTGGCGGTCGCCGCGATCACCTTGGTGTGAAAGGGGCCGTACTGATCGGAGATGTGGGTGTAGAAGGCAATGCCCGGTTCGTTGCCGTGATGGGCATTCACATCGCCGACAGCTTCGCCGCGGCCGCCAGCACGGTAGAATTGCCCGTCGGAGGATGACGTGCGCCCGTCACCCCAGACGGCAGCCAACGGCAAGGCTCGGTGCGTGTCGATCATGCGGGCGAGCGCCACCATGTAGGTATCGTCTCGGATGTGCCAGTCGTGCATCCAGGCCAGTTGCCGCATAGATGCACCCCGGCAGGCTTCGGCCATCCGGGACAGGCCGAGATTGATGCCGTCGGCCAATACGGCGGTTAACGTTGCCGCCCTGTCGTCAGCGGGACGGCCGCTGCGTTGGTGCGTGAAACAGCCGGAGAAGTCGGTCCAGCCATCTACCTCCTGCAGAAGGTCGGTGATCTTGACCCGTGGCATGAGATCGTAAGCTCGACGGCCAAGGTCTTCGGCCTCCAGTGGGGTCGTGTCCCGGATCGGCTTCACGCGGAGTTCGCCGTCGGACAGATCGACGTCTTCAAGCAACCCCTCTTCGGCAAGGTCCGCCACCTCGGTAACGATCCGGTCGAGTTCCGCGCCTCTTTCAACAAGATGACTCTCGGCACTGCGTGGAACGGCCACGGGCAACGCCCCCTCCTCGCAAAGGATGTCGAAGGTCGGACGCGGCATGAGGCAGCTCTCGAAGTCCCGGTATTGGCGGCTCCCCTCCACCCAGACGTCGCCCGCCCGCAACCGATCACGCAGTTCAGACAACGCGCAGATTTCGTAAGCTTTCCGGTCGATGCCCTCCTTCTTGATGACGAAGGGGCGCCAGGAGCGCCGGATGAAGCCGGTCGGTGGCTTCTCGGGCAGAGTGCGGCGCCCAGCGGCGTACATGACCCGAATGGTGTCGAGCGCCCGCAGCAACGGCGTCACCGATGGACTGCCGAGAAAACTCAAGCGATTGAGGAGCGTGGGGGCGAAGGCTCGAACAGTGGCGTAGCGGCCGAGCATCTCGGTGCGCGGGTCGGCGACCTCCGGCTTTGCCAGGGCTTCGCTGTCGGTGACGCATTTCATGAAGCGGAACCAGCCAACCCCCTGGTCGACGGCTTCGTAGGGATCGGCGCCGGTTTCTCGAGCGCCGATCACCGCCTTGCACGCGGTCAGCAGCACCCGCAATTGGGTCTGGGTGTCCCGGACGGAGCGCAGGGTGTTCTCCGCCGTCCGGCGCTCGGCCTTCCGCGCCAGACTGCCGATCAGCTTGTCGAACATCGACAGGGTAACGTCGGTCAGATCCATCTCCAGCCGGATCGCGGTAGCTGCGAGCACAGCACGTCGGCGCGACGTCGCCAGATCCTGAAGATGCTGCGGCGTCATCCGCAGGCCTTCGGCCGCAAACCGCTCGAACGCGACCTCCGGCACGCGTGCGCGCAACGACCGGTCGATGCCGAGTTCCTTCAAGGCGGAAAGGCGCTCAATGACCGCCAGCATGTTGCGGGCGGTGGGGGCCGCCGGCACACGGCGCAACCAAGCGAGCATCGTCGCTTCAGTGTCGGCCCGCAGGGTCAGCAATCGGTCCAGCGCGTCGATTGTCCGCTGGTCGATACCATCGACAAGGGCACGATGCAGAACCCGTTCGGCCCGGCCACGAGCCTGATGGAGCATCAGTTCCAGGATCGCTGCCGAAGGGATCAGAATGCGACGGCGCCGGAACTCATCGATCAGGGTGGTCGCCAGAATGATCGGGTCCCGTGCGATCTGTGCCTTGGAGGTCAGCCAGGCCGCGAGGTCGCGAAAGAGGGTTCGATCAAAGGCACGGTGGCCGGTCCGTGCCATGATCGCGGCAACCTGCTCGCGCCGGTTCTGGTCACGTCGACTGTAGGCGATGAAATCGTCGGGCTCGGCGCCCACCTGCCGGGCGACGAACGCCAGCAGCGCGATGGGCGGGCGCTCGTCCGGCCCAGGAATCCGCCCAGGATGATGGAGATAGCAGAGCAGAATGGCGCAGCCCAGGCGGGTGTGCGCCGTGCGCCGCAGGGTGACGATGTCGAGATCGTCCCTGCTGAGCGTATAGTGGCGCACCATCGCGCGTTCGTCGTCCGGCACCGCCAGGAGCCTTGCCCACTGGTCTTCGGTCAGCAGCCGCCGGCGCGCCATATTTCCAATCTCCCATTACCTCGTTTTCGGGAGAGAATAGTGATGCGGGTCTGCGGGTGTCACGGAGTGAGCTGACCCAAACGCCACTTCCGGTCTTGGTCCGGGTAGCCGCAGAACAGGAAACTGTCATAGGACCGATCAAGAACCGGAGGCAGTACCCTTGGGAGTTTGAAGGGCAAATGCCCGGTACAGCGTCGATGCGTGGACATTGAGAATTCTGGCTGCCTCGCGGGGAGACCGCCCTTCATCGACCAAGCGTCGAGCGAGAGCGATCTGGTCAGCGGTCAACTTCGGTGGTCGACCGAACCGCACACCGCGCGCTTTGGCAGCCACGCGCCCCGTGCCAGTCCGCTCGGCGATCAGGGAACGCTCGAACTCGGCGATGCCGGCGAACACGGTCAGGACCATCCGGCCGGCTGACGAAGTGGTGTCGGCCCATGGCTCCGCCAGCGACCGGAGACCAGCACCGGCTCCCTGGAGTTGCTCCGCAATATCGAGAAGATCGCGGGTCGACCGGGCAAGCCTGTCGAGGCGCGTGACCGTCACAATGTCATCGGCCCGGAGCTGGTCGATCAGCCGGGCAAGCTGTGGCCGGTCGCGCTTTGCCCCGGAGGCCTTCTCCTCATAGATCCGGCGACAGCCGGCCGTCTGTAGGGACGCCCGCTGCTGCGAAAGATCCTGGTCGTCCGTGGAGACGCGCGCATAGCCGATGAGCATGGGGCATCCGTCGCAAAAGTCATCGCAGAACTCTTTCCTTTTGCGATAGACTTTTGCAACATCAAAAGCCCCAGGGATCCAATCCGGTACCCACCTGTCGCGAAACTTAGGAGTTTCGCGAGGCGAGCAACCGTTGCGGTTTCGCCATGCGGTCAATATTGCCGGATCGTTCAAAGATTCCGAGCGTTCAAGCCGCTGGAGAGGGTGGCGGCAGCGCGCATGCGGAGCTGTTGGCGCCTTCAGCGCCATCGTCGATCTCGATATGGCCCTCACATGCATCGCTGCAGCTGAACCCGTCTTTTGGCCCCATGCATAGAGAGGCAGATGTCCTCGTGAAGTGATATCGGGAAAGTTGAAGGAGCTGTTCATTCCATCCGCCTCGGGAGGTGCCCAGGTTACAAATCCGTATAGAATCAGTGACCGC
>NZ_LGQY01000187.1:0-4072 GCF_003116065.1 Azospirillum sp. TSO5
GGGGGTGGCCACCCCCAGCAGCTCGATCCGTCGGAGACACTATAAGCCAAACTCAACATACAAGGGATGGGGAGGGGGCTATTGCTGGAGCCTCTTTTGCAAATCGTTTGAAACTCTTTCCCGCGCTGCCGATCTGGTGACAGAGTCGACGTCGGTGAAATACTGCGTCACATCGTCACCAGTTCATCGGGAGCAGCCATGCGCCAGCGCCTCCGCTTCTATCTCGGCGACGAGCTTCGGGAGATCGACGCGGTCGATCCGACCCTGACGGTGCTCGACTGGCTGCGGCTGTCGGAACGGCGGGTCGGCACCAAGGAAGGCTGTGCCGAGGGCGATTGCGGCGCCTGCACCGTGGTGGTCGGCCGGCTGGACGGGGACACCCTGCGTTACGAGGCGGTGAACGCCTGCATCCGCTTTCTCGCCACGCTGGACGGCTGCCGGCTGCTGACGGTGGAGCATCTGAAGGGGCCGGACGGCGCGCTGCACCCGGTGCAGCAGGCGATGGTGGATTGCCACGGCTCGCAATGCGGCTTCTGCACGCCGGGCTTCGTCATGTCGCTGCTGGCGCTGTATCTGAACGAGGAACGGCCGGACGGGCAGCGCATCGACGACGCGCTCGCCGGCAACCTCTGCCGCTGCACCGGCTACGAGCCCATCGTCCGCGCTGCCCATGCCATGTACGACATCGGCGACCGCGCTGCCGACCGCTTCGCCGACCGCGAAGCGATGGCGGAGAAGCTGAAAGCCCTGCGCGACAAGGAGATCCTCAGCGTCGGCGCTGGCGGGCGCCGCTTCCTGGCGCCGGCCACTGTGCCGCAGCTGGCGCAGCTTCTGCTCGACAACCCCGGCGCCACCATCGTAGCGGGGGCGACCGACGTCGGGCTGTGGGTGACCAAGTTCCAGCGCGTGCTGGCGACGGTGATCTACACCGGCCGGGTGCGCGCCCTGCGGCGGATCGACGATCGCGGCGACGCGCTGGTGATCGGCGCCGGCGTCACCTACAGCGACGCGGCGGAGCGGATCGCGGCGCTCTATCCCGATTTCGGCGAGCTGATCCGCCGCATCGGCGCGGAGCAGGTGCGCAACATGGGCACCATCGGCGGCAACATCGCCAACGGCTCCCCCATCGGCGACACGCCGCCGGCCCTGATCGCCTGCGGCGCCACCCTGCGGCTGCGGCGCGGCGACGAGACGCGCGAACTGCCGCTGGAGGAGTTCTTCATCGAATACGGCAAGCAGGACCGCCGCGAGGGCGAATTCGTCGAGGCGGTGATCCTGCCCAAGCCGGCGGCGGGGATGCGCTTCCGTGCCTACAAGATCGCCAAGCGCTTCGACCAGGACATCTCCGCAGTCTGCGGCGCCTTCCGCCTGACGCTGGACGGTGAGGGGCGGGTCGCCGACATCCGCATCGCCTTCGGCGGCATGGCCGGCACCCCGAAACGCGCCGGCGGGGCGGAAGCGGTGCTGCTGGGCCGTCATTGGACCGAAGATTGTGTTCGCCAGGGGATGGAGGCGCTGGCGGACGATTACGCGCCGCTGTCGGACTGGCGGGCCAGCGCGGCCTACCGCTCCGCCGTGGCCGCGAATTTGCTGATGAAGCTGTATGTCGAGACCAGCGACCCGGCGGCGGAGACCCGTCTGGTCGGCGACCGGAGGCTAGCCCATGCCTGACGTCACGACGCCCATCGCTCCCATCACCGCTCCCGACCGCATCCAGGGCGCCGTCCATGATCCGCGCCGGCACGAAAGCGCGCATAAGCATGTCAGCGGCGAGGCGGTCTATGTCGACGACATCGCCGAGCCGGCCGGGCTGCTGCACGTCTATCTGGGCCTCAGCGGCCAGGCGCATGCGCGCATCCGTTCCATCGACCTGTCGCCGGTCCGGCAGGCGCCGGGCGTGGTGGCGGTCTTCACCGCCGACGATGTGCCGGGGGTGAACGACATCGGCTGCATGGGCAAGCATGACGAGCCGCTGTTCGCCTCGACGCTGGTCGAGCATGTCGGCCAGCCGATCTTCGCCGTCGCCGCCGAAACCCGCGATCAGGCCCGCCGCGCCGCCAAGCTGGCGGTGATCGAGTATGAGGATCTGCCCGCCGTCCTGACCATCGCCGCCGCCCGCGATGGCGAGCGGACACTGGTCACCGCTCCGATGACCCTGCGGGTCGGCGACGCCGATGCGGCGCTGGCCGAGGCTGCGCATCGCGTGGAGGGCAGGCTCGCCATTGGCGGGCAGGAGCATTTCTACCTGGAAAGCCAGATCGCCATGGCGGTGCCGGGCGAGGACCAGGAGGTGCTGATCCACGTCTCCACCCAGCACCCGACGGAGGTGCAGCACATCGTCGCCCATGTTCTGGACCTGCCCAGCGCCGCGGTGACGGTGGAGGTTCGGCGGATGGGCGGCGGATTCGGCGGCAAGGAGACGCAGTCCAACCTGTTCGCCGCCTGCACCGCGCTGGTGGCCAAGCGCACCGGCCGCGCCGCCAAGCTGCGTCCCGACCGCGACGACGATTTCCAGATCACCGGGAAGCGCCATGATTTCGAGATTGACTATCGCGTCGGCTTCGACGACAGCGGGCTGATCCAGGGCGTCGACATGCAGTTCGCGGCACGGGCCGGCTATGCCGCCGACCTGTCGGGGCCGGTGACCGACCGGGCGCTGTTCCATGCCGACAACGGCTATTTCTATCCGGCGGCGCGGCTGGAATCGCTGCCGCTGAAGACCAACACGGTGTCCAACACCGCCTTCCGCGGCTTCGGCGGTCCGCAGGGCATGGTCGCCGCGGAACGGGTGATCGACGAGATCGCCTTCACGCTGGGCAAGGATCCGCTGGAGATCCGCAAGCGGAACTTCTACGGCACCGATGACCGCAACCTGACGCCCTATCACCAGACCGTCACCGACAACATCCTGCCGGAGTTGATCGCGCAGCTTGAGGAAAGCTGTGGTTACTGGACACGGCGGGAGGAAATCCGCGCCTTCAATGCCAAGAACCGTATCCTGCGCAAGGGGCTGGCGCTGACGCCGGTGAAGTTCGGCATTTCCTTCACCGCCAGCCATTACAATCAGGCCGGCGCGCTGGTCCATGTCTACACCGACGGCAGCATCCAGCTGAACCATGGCGGGATCGAGATGGGGCAGGGGCTCTACACCAAGGTCGCCCAGGTGGTGGCGGAGGAGTTCCAGGTCGACATCGCCACCATCCTTCCGACCGCCACCAACACCGGCAAGGTGCCCAACACCTCGGCCACCGCGGCCTCGTCGGGCTCCGACCTGAACGGCAAGGCGGCGCAGGCGGCGGCCCGCACCATCAGGGAGCGGCTGGTCACCTTCGCGGCGGAGAATTGGGGCGTGGCGCCGGACATGGTGCGGTTCCAGCGCAACCGCGTGCTGGTCGGCGACCGCGACATGAGCTTCGCCGATCTGGTGCGCGCCGCCTATATGGCGCGGGTGCAGCTGTCGGCCACCGGCTTCTACAAGACGCCGAAGATCCATTGGGACCGCGCGGCCGGGCGCGGCACGCCCTTCTATTACTTCGCCTATGGCGCGGCGTGCGCCGAGGTGACGGTGGACACGCTGACCGGCGAATATGTCGTCGACCGCGTGGACATCCTGCACGACTGCGGCCGGTCGCTGAACCCGGCCATCGACCGGGGGCAGATCGAGGGCGGCTTCGTCCAGGGCATGGGCTGGCTGACCATGGAGGAGCTGTGGTGGGACGCGCAGGGCCGCCTGCGCACCCACGCGCCCAGCACCTACAAGATCCCGGCCTGCTCCGACCGTCCGCGCATCTTCAACGTCGCGCTTCTGGAGAACGCGCCGAACCGCGAGGACACCATCTTCCGCTCCAAGGCGGTCGGCGAGCCGCCCTTCATGCTGGGCATGGCGGTGCTCCACGCGCTGTCCGACGCGGTGGCGAGCGTGGCCGGGCACCGCTTCTGCCCGAGGCTGGACGCGCCGGCGACGCCGGAGCGGGTGCTGGGCTGCATCGCGGCGTTGCGGGAGCGGGTGGCTGCAGGCGGTGGATGCCCCCTCCCTAACCCTCCCCCGCCATTGGCGGGGGGGGGGGCCGCC
>NZ_LGQY01000178.1:0-3757 GCF_003116065.1 Azospirillum sp. TSO5
CCCCGCCGCAGAACTGGCGCGGGCCGATGCGATGATGCTGGAGGCGGACGACCTTGAGAGACGGGCGTCCGCCCTCCGCCGACAAGCCCGGCAGATACGCGCTCGATACGCCAACTGGCGCGACCCCGCCCTCACTGAAGCCCTACGAAAAGCCTTGGATGGAAATCATGGCAACGATACCTGAAGTGCGCGGAGAGATGCTTGTGGTGGCGTCCCGCGTTGAAGCCGGACAGATCAACCCCGCCGATCTGGCGCAGCACATCCGGCGCTGGGAACTGGACCTGCATCGACGGAAGCCCGTGCAGCGCACGCCGCCACAGCGCAGGGGCAAGAGCGCAGCAGACGACATCCGCGCCTATGCCGCCGCCAACCCCGGCGCCAGCTATCACGACATCGCCAATGCGACGCGTACCACCATCGGCCGCGTGTCTGAGGCATTGGCCGGCAAGCGCACCTGAGTGGCTTCTGCGCCACACCTAATGCATTCAGCGAATACCAACCACTACGTAAGCGCCGTGTCAGTGCGGCGCGGAAAGGGTCACGCTTATGGTCCAGGTTTGTGAGGCCGAGTGGGATATGGTCAGAAAAGCACGCAAGATCGAAGCCGGGGAGCTAACAGAGGCAGAGCGGGCGCTGCTTGGACGGGCCGTCCGGATAGAACTTCCCGTCACCGATCTGCCCGGCATGAAGCAAGCCGCAGATATGCTCATCGGCCTAGGCACCCAGATCAAGTTCATCGCTGAGCGTGAGGACATGACGAAGGCCGAAAAGCTCTTTGCGATGCGCTCTCACGCGAACTCGGTACGTGATCGGCTCCGAGTCTCCAGTGGACGGCCAAAGCGTACTTATGATAAGTTCTAGCTCGCCTCAGATGAAATCTTGCGCAATCAACATCTGGTGTGCGCAAGATTTTCTGACGTAAGCTCCCTTATGTGTTTTGTGTGTGTAAGCGGGTAGGTTCCATTCTAAAGTGCAACTTTCTTGTAATCACAGAGCTTTACGGGTCGTGATCGTCGCTCTCGGCGTAGATTGAAACTGACGCAGTACCCGGCGCCCCACTGACGCCGTTCCCGAGTGATTTAGCGCCCACCCCAGAACGGGAATGCCGTGGGCCGTGTCCGGACGGCCCCGAGCACAGGGGGGCCCCCCTCTGCGCCGCGTTCCTGAATGCCGGCTGAACAGGCCATTCAGGTCCGCCTCAGGCTTGGTGGCGCAGAGTGCCGGTCATGAAGCGTACCTGCGCTCTCCGCACCAGAGGTAAAGCCATGCTGAAGACCACCCCCCTCGCCGCCCTCGCCGCCCTCGGCCTCCTGACGCTCTCCGGCGCCGCCTCCGCCGGCGACCATCACCGCGCCCAGGCGTTCCAGCCGAGCAGCCCACAGCCGCTCATGGCCATCGTCGAGGCCGGCGGTGGCACCGTCACCGGCACGGTCGCCACCGTCGCCGCGAAATCGTTTGTCCTCACCGATGGGGAGAAGGAGATTCCGGTTACCAGCCACGGCTTCCTGCCGGACGGCATTCAGTCCGGCGATCGGATCACCGTGGTCGGCGGCATCCGGCACGGCGGCATCCGGGCCGACCAGATCATCCGCCAGGACGGCACCGCCTTCGGCCGCGACGCCTCCCAGGACCGCCCCCGCCGCTACGCCGACAATGACTGACCGCGCCCCTGGAACCCGGGCGGGGTGAACGAGGCCCCCGCTCGACACCGTCCCGGGCATGTCCGGCCGTCAACGTCCTGTCATCCCCGGCCGGAGCGCCGCCCATGCTGAAAACGATAATCGCACACACCCTCGCCGGCCGAGGTCGAGAATCGCTTCGAGCGCGACTGCGTCAACGTCTTCGGCCGCGCCTGCACCGCCCGCAAGAAGGGCGACTTCATCACCTTCCTGGCCGGCCAATAGAAAGGATTCCGCCGATGTCTCCCGACCCACAACTCCGCTCGCTGCGCGACGCCTACGCCCGGTACGCCACCGGGGTCGCTGTGATCACCACCTTGACCCCGGCGGGCGTTCCGGTCGGCCTGACCGTGAACTCCTTCAGCTCGGTGTCGCTGGAGCCGCCACTGGTGCTGTGGAGCCTGATGCGGTCCTCAGCCAGCCTGCCCGTTTTCCGCGTGGCCAGCCACTTCGCCGTGAATGTGCTTGCCGACGATCAGCACCATCTCTCGACGCGCTTCGCGTCGCGCAACGAGGAGCGGTTCGCCGGGATTGACTGGACGCCCGGACTGGGCGGAGTGCCCCTGTTGCCCGACTGCCTCGCGCAGTTCGAGTGCACGACACACAGCCATTTGGAGGCCGGCGATCACGTGGTCGTCCTGGGCCGCGTGCACCGCTTCGAGCACCGCGACGGCGCGCCGCTCCTGTTCTTCGCCAGCCGCTACGCCGAGTTGCACCGCGATCTGACGTCCGCTACAGCAGCCTGAGGAGCCTAGCCATGCGCATCGTGATCGGCGCCACCGCCGCCCTGGCGAACGAGTTCGAACGAGTTCGAACGGGTGCCGCTGGTGACCGGCACGGCGACGCAGAAGGACTTTGGTGCAGAACTCGACCTGCGGACGGATTTCGCCCAGAGGCGATGGAGATCAGTCCGGATCGACGGCCAAGTGCAGCTTCCGCCAACTCCGGCGCGCGTGGCCGCCGTGCTTCTTTAGGTGCCACTCGCCGTTGCCGAACACCTTCAACTCGGTGGAATCGATGACCACCGTCACTGGCCCGTCCGCCCTCGCCAAGGCGCTCGCCACTTCCAAGTTGGCGCTGCGCCGGGAAAAGGTCGTGTGGTCCGGAACTGGCAGGTCCAGATCGAGCGGATGCATGAGCGAACCCAGCAAGCCCTCGGTCTGGCGCCACGGACGGCCAAAGGCGAGGCGCAGCATCAGTCCAGCCTCGATGGCAATGTCCGAGTAGCGCGCTGGCCGGCCGCGTCGGCCCGTGACGGGCGGTGTCCAAGCGACAATCGCTCTTCCGGCGTCACCCACACCGTCAGGTCCCCGCGCCGGCGTAGCGCCGCATCGTAGGCAGTCGAGCTCTCGACGCGGTAGCGGGCGCGCGGGATCTTGTGACGGCGGCTCTCGTTCACTTTGTATGGCATCGGGCGCTCGGCTTCTCAGCGGGCCGCCTCTATACCCGCTAGCCATTCCGACCGCCGTCAGCCGGGCCCTTTTTGCACCAACGTCCTTCAAATGGAAAACGCCTTTCGACAAGTATGAAACCACCGCAGATCTTCATTTTCTGCGCATCCGGGGACGGTTCACCTGAAGGCGCAAAGTCATGCAATTGAATGCAATTTAAAATAAGTGTATTGACTAGCAATTCAAACGACGGTAAATGTTTTTTGCTTTTTATAAGCTATGAGTGGTTTTAATATCTGTAACCATCTGAAAAGGTAGAAATTATGGCCGCTACCACGACTCAGCTCACGCCGAACAGCCAGTCCGTCGTGACGATGAACGCCACCAATGCGCAGGTTTCCTTCCAGGTGCTGCCGACGGACGTCAGCTACTGGGCGCCGCAGGTCAGCAGCTCCTTCACCACCGCGTCTCTGGGCAAGAATGTCGGCAACGCCGTCGTGACCTTCAATTCCGGCCTGACCGTCACTCTGTCGGCCCAGGCCGGTGGTGGTTACGTCGTGCTGGTCAGCGGCCAGATTACCGACGGCGACACCGTGTACACCCTGACCGGCACCGTCATCGGCCAGTACACCCCGCCGTCCAGCTGATCCGGGCGCGATTGCCATTGCCGCATCGGCGGGGGGGGGG
>NZ_LGQY01000081.1:0-3715 GCF_003116065.1 Azospirillum sp. TSO5
GGGGTCACTACACGAAAGTGACCAGATTGTCCGGGATATAGGAACGAACCAGAAACTCAAGCTCGGGAAAGTGGAGTAACGTCAGCTCTCATAATCCGACGCCTCCCCTTCGGTTTCCAATGCCAACCTTCATCGGACATGACCTCAAGGTCCACATTGACCCGGCTGTCAGGAGGCCGGTGTCGTCTGGAACGACGGCAGCACCTTGATCTTCGGAACCAATATGGCCAGTGCATAGCCGAGCGCTTTCGAATTGTATGTCAGTGACATCCGGTGCCCGGTTTCGTCGATGCTCCGCAGTTCCCGCAACCGCCACAACCGGAAGCCGGCGAATTGTCCCCAGTCACAGAACGGTGCATCAGTGCCCGCACTTTTACTGGAAGCAGATACCGCCAAAATGTCCAGGCGAGGGCAGCAGCCACCAAGGGAACGACGATGACCGACTGCCAGCCGAAACCGAATCCAACCGCAGACCGCTCTGCAATAATGGCACTCGTCAGCCGGTAGGTCGCGAACGAGGACGCGTAAGCGAAGGCGAGCATGTAGGTGAACATCGCGGCAGGCCAGAACCGGGAGTTCGTTTCACGCCGCACCACCGACAAGGTCGACAGGCATTGGGGGGCGAAGACGTACCATGCAAGCAATGACAACGCTGTCGGCAGGCTCCACGATGTTGCCAGGGTGTCGCCCAGAGTAACCCGCAGCGCATCACCTGTGGCGCTGAGCGCATAGACGGTGCCGAGCACCCCGACGGCCACCTCCCGTGCAGCCATACCCGGCACAAGCGCGATGGCGATCTGCCAGTTGAAGCCTATGGGGGCAAGCGCCGGTTCGAGAGCATGGCCGATCATGCCGGCAAAGGAGTGCTGAATCGCTGGGCCGGTGGCTCCTTCCGGCGCTCCGGGATAACTCGCGAGGAACCAAATCACCACCATCAGGAGGAAGATCGTGGTGCCCGCGCGGGTCAGGAAGGTCTTGGCGCGTTCGGCAAGCCCAAGGGCGATGTTGCTTGGACGGGGCAACCTGTAGGCGGGCAACTCCATCAGCAGCGGTTCCCGGGCGCCTTGAAACAGGGTCCGCTTCAGAATGAAGGCCACCAGCAACGCCGCGAGAATGCCCGCCGCATACAGAATGAACATCACCAAGCCCGGCAGACCGATCACGCCTCCGAACACGGGCCGATCTGGAACGAAGGCGGCGATCAGCAGCGCATAGACCGGCAGGCGTGCCGAACAGGTCATCAGCGGTGCGATCATGATCGTCGCCAAACGGTCTGCCCGGTTTTCGATGGTCCGTGTCGCCATGACGCCGGGGACGGCGCAGGCAAAGCTGGAGAGCAACGGGATGAACGCCCGGCCATGTAGACCGACGCCGCCCATCAACCGATCCAGAAGGAAGGCCGCACGTGCCATATAGCCGGAATCCTCCAGCACCTGAATGAACAGGAAAAGCACAAGGATTTGCGGTAGAAAGATGACGACACTGCCGACACCCGCGATGACGCCGTCGGTCAGAAGACTGTTCAAGGGGCCGGCCGGCATGCCGGAGGCGACGGCGTCCTTCGTCCAGCTCAACCCGGCATCGATCAGGTCCATCGGCAGCTTCGCCCATGCGAATACCGCCTGAAACATCAGGAAAAGGATCAGCAGGAGAACACCGAGACCGAGCACCGGCTGCAGCAAAACCGCGTCGATGCGCCGCGTTACGGTATGGGGGCTGGACGGAGTGCGCACCGCCTGCGCGAGAATGGATTCGACGGCACGGTGATATGCGCGCAGGTCCTGCGAACTTGGCTCGGTCCAGCCTGGAGCGCCTTTCTCCAGCCCGGCGGAAGCATCGCTGCCGACACCGCGATCGATCCGATCGATCAGGTCCTGGACGCCGTCCCGGCGGACCGCCACCATGGGCACCACCGGCATGTCGAGCGCAATGGACAGGGCTTCCACGTCGATACTGCAGCCACGCCGTTCGGCCATATCCATCATGTTCAGCGCCAGGATCACCGGGCGACCGACCCGCTTCAACTCCAGAACGAGGCGCAAGTTGAGCCGCAGGTTGGTGGCATCGACGACGCAGACCAGAATGTCCGGAACGGCTTCTCCGTCCCGCCGCCCAAGCACAACGTCACGGGTCACCTCCTCGTCCGGCGAGCGGGCGCGCAATGAATAGGTGCCGGGCAAATCAAGCACTCGCAGGCGTCGCCCGGTGGGGCCGACACAGCGGCCCTCCTTCCGCTCGACCGTGACGCCCGGATAGTTGGCAACCTTTTGCCGGCTGCCTGTCAGCGCATTGAACAGAGCGGTCTTGCCGCAGTTGGGGTTTCCGACGAGGGCGACCAGCGGGGCCGCAAGGATGATGGCTTCCGGCATCACCGCTGGTCTCCATGAATATCGACGAGTACGGCGTTCGCCTCATTGCGACGAAGCGCGATCGTGTGGTCGTTGACACGGATCGCGATGGGATCGCGCGCGGGAAATCCTTCATGCAGGATTTCGATGGCCGCACCTTCGATCAGCCCCATTTCGATGAGCCGCCGCTCCAGCTCACCAGTTGGCAGCGTCGTTGCGACCGCTCCCTCATCCAGGCCGGCCACCTCGGCCCGGACACCCTTGCGCAGGCCGCCAAGTGGTTGGCGGAGCAACACCGATCTTTGCATCGTCGATAAAATCCCCTGGATTATCCCGCGCACAGGCAGTCCGCCTTCTCGACACTGACGTTCGGTTTGGTGCGGGCTATCGGGCCGAAGCATCCTGAAAATGCAAATGATCCGCAATAGCAGATACGAGGCGCACACCTCTGTCGGCCAAACATTGGGAATTTGTATAGTTCCTGTGAGCTGCCGGTAAGGAAAAGAGACGCCACTCCATTCTCTCCTCTCGGACCGCGTATGCTCCGGCGGCACTCACTTCCGACATTGGGATTTTTCAACACCGGGTCCACCGCCGGCGAACCTTGCCGACCCTAGGCTTCTTCCGAGCCGCGAAATCACCGCGAACATGCGAAGGAGCCATCCAATGCACGCGACACACGACGCACGAGCGTCCGGCACCGGTATGCTGAACAAGGTGCCGGAGGTAACGCTCATCTTCTGGATCATCAAGATCATGTCCACCACGGTGGGCGAAACCGGGGCCGACTATCTGGCCGTCCATGTCGGCCTGGGGACCGGCCTGACCGGCGGGATCATGGCCATGCTGCTGGGCGGCGCATTGCTGCTGCAACTGCGTGCGCGGGCTTATGTGCCCTGGATCTACTGGTTGACCGTCGTTCTGGTCAGCGTCGTCGGCACCCAGATCACGGATGCGCTGACGGACGGCCTGAACGTCAGTCTCTACGTCAGCACCACGGTGTTCGCGGTGGCCCTGGCGGCGATTTTCGCCACTTGGTATGCGGCTGAACGGACCCTGTCGATCCACACCATCGTCACCAGCCGTCGCGAGGTGTTCTACTGGACGGCGATCCTCTTCACCTTCGCCCTGGGCACGGCGGCCGGTGACCTTGCGACCGAGGCGCTCCAACTCGGCTTCCGGCTCGGCGTGCTCGTCTTCGGCGGGCTGATCGCGCTTGTCACGTTGGCCTACTACCGCGGCGCCAACCCGATCCTGACCTTCTGGATCGCTTATGTGCTGACGCGGCCGCTTGGCGCATCGCTGGGCGATTTCCTGTCGCAGGCCCAGCAGTACGGTGGTCTGGGTCTCGGCACGATCATGACCAG
>NZ_LGQY01000094.1:0-3653 GCF_003116065.1 Azospirillum sp. TSO5
GACATCACCCGCACCAAGCCGGCCGACATCGCGCTGATGGGGCTGGTCCGCTCCTTCCAGATCTCGGCCGTCTTCCCGCACCTCAGCGTGCTGGAGAATGTCCGGGTCGCCCTGCAACGCCCGCTCGGCACCAGCTTCCATTTCTGGAAGTCCGAGTCGTCGCTCTACGACCTGCATGACCGGGCGCTGGAACTGATCGAGGCGGTCAACCTCTCCCCCTGGGCCAACCATCTGGCGGCTGAGCTGCCCTATGGCCGCAAGCGCGCGCTGGAGATCGCCACCACGCTCGCGCTCGACCCGGAGGTGATGCTGCTGGACGAGCCGCTGGCCGGCATGGGCCACGAGGACATCGAAGGCACCGCCGCTCTCATCAAGCGCGTCGCCGCCGACCGCACCGTGCTGATGGTGGAGCATAACCTGTCGGTCGTCGCCCACCTGTCGGACACCATCACCGTTCTGCGTCGCGGCGAGATCCTGGCGGAGGGACCCTACGAGGTCGTCTCGAAGAACCCGCAGGTGATGGAAGCTTATATGGGGACCGGACATGCCTGACGGGATGCAGACGAAGACCGCCCACACCGGAACGGCGATGCTGGAGATCGCCGACCTGCACGGCTTCTACGGCGAAAGCCATGTGCTGCACGGCGTCAACCTGGAGGTGCGGCAGGGCGAGGTGGTGACGCTGCTGGGCCGCAACGGCGCCGGCAAGACCTCCACCATGCGCGCGATCATGGGGATCATGGGCAAGCGCACCGGCTCCATCCGCTTCCAGGGGCAGGAGCTGATCGGCATGGCCCAGCACCGCATCCCGCGGCTGGGCATCGGCTATGTGCCGGAGGAGCGCGGCATCTTCTCCAGCCTCAGCGTGGACGAGAACCTGACGCTGCCGCCGGTGGTGAAGGACGGCGGGATGACGATCCCGCAGATCTACGACCTGTTCCCCAACCTGAAGGGCCGTGGGAGCACGCAGGGCACGCGCCTGTCGGGCGGCGAGCAGCAGATGCTGGCGATTGCCCGCATCCTGCGCACCGGCGCCACCATGATCCTGCTGGACGAGCCGACCGAGGGTCTGGCTCCGGTCATCATCGAGCAGATCGGCGTCGCGGTGCGGGCGCTGAAGGCGCGCGGCTTCACCATCGTGCTGGTGGAGCAGAACTTCCGCTTCGCCTCCACCATCGCCGACCGCCATTACGTGATGGAGGAGGGCCATGTGGTGGACATGATCCCCAACGACCAGCTCAACGCCAACATGGACAAGCTCCACACCTATCTCGGCGTGTGAGCGGGAGGACAATCATGTTCCAACTCCTCGGCGTCCCGCCCCAAGTCCTGTTCGGGCAGCTTCTGCTCGGCCTGATCAATGGTTCCTTCTATGCGCTGCTCAGCCTTGGGCTGGCGGTGATCTTCGGCATGTTGAACGTCATCAACTTCGCCCACGGCGCGCTCTACATGGTCGGCGCCTTCGTGGCGTGGCTGCTGCTGACCTCTCTCGGGCTCGGCTACTGGTGGGCGCTGGTGCTGGCGCCGCTGGCGGTCGGGCTGCTGGGCATCGCGCTGGAGAAGTCGATGCTGTCGCGGCTGTACAAGCTGGACCATCTCTACGGCCTGCTGCTGACCTTCGGCCTCGCCCTGATCCTGGAAGGCGCCTTCCGCCACCAGTATGGCGTGTCGGGCCAGCCCTATCCCATCCCCGACGCGCTGAAGGGCGGGCAGAACCTGGGCTTCATGTTCCTGCCGAACTATCGCGCCTGGGTGGTCGTCGCCTCCCTCACCGTCTGCTTCGGCACCTGGTACGCCATCGAGCGGACCAAGCTCGGCGCCTATCTGCGCGCGGCGACGGAGAACCCGACGCTGGTCCAGGCCTTCGGCATCAACGTGCCGGTGATGGTGTCGCTGACCTACGGCTTCGGCGTGGCGCTGGCCGGGCTGGCCGGGGTGCTGGCCGCACCGATCTACCAGGTGTCGCCGCTGATGGGCTCCAACCTCATCATCATCGTCTTCGCCGTGGTGGTGATCGGCGGCATGGGATCGATCCTGGGCGCCATCGTCACCGGGCTGGGGCTGGGGCTGCTGGAGGGGCTGACCAAGGTCTTCTATCCGGAGGCGTCCAACATCGTCGTGTTCGTCGTGATGGCGATCGTTCTTCTCATCAAGCCCGCGGGCCTCTTCGGACGGGAGCGCTGATCCATGACCGTCGCCAGCAACTCCACCACCATCGCCATGCGCGGGTCCTCCCGCGGCACCGGCACCGTCCTGATCGCCGGCGCCCTGCTGCTGATGGCCGTCGCCGCCCCCTTCGTGCTGTATCCCGTCTTCCTGATGAAGGTGCTGTGCTTCGCGCTGTTCGCCTGCGCCTTCAACCTGCTGATCGGCTATGCTGGGCTGCTCAGCTTCGGCCATGCCGCCTTCTTCGGCGGGGCGGCCTACATCTCCGCCCACACGGTGAAGGTCTGGGGCTGGGCGCCGGAGTTCGGGCTGCTCGCCGCCACCGCGGTGGCCGGGGCGATGGGTCTGGTCTTCGGCCTGATCGCCATCCGCCGTCAGGGCATCTATTTCGCCATGATCACGCTGGCGCTGAGCCAGATGATCTTCTTCCTGGCGCTGCAGCTTCCCTTCACCCATGGCGAGGACGGCATCCAGGGCGTGCCGCGCGGCACCCTGTTCGGGCTGTTCGACCTGAACCAGCCGCTGACCATGTACTACACCGTGCTGGCGATCTTCGTCGGCGGCTTCGCCCTGATCTGGCGCACCGTGCATTCGCCCTTCGGGCAGGTTCTGAAGGCGATCCGCGAGAACGAGCCGCGCGCGATCTCGCTCGGCTACTGCACCGACCGCTACAAGCTGGTCGCCTTCGTGCTGTCGGCCTCGCTGGCCGGGCTTGCCGGCGGGACCAAGGCCATCGTCTTCCAGCTTGCCTCGCTGACCGACGTGACGTGGCAGATGTCGGGCGAGGTGGTGCTGATGACGCTGCTGGGCGGCATGGGCACGCTGCTGGGGCCGGTGGTCGGTGCGGCGCTGGTCGTCACGCTGGAAAGCTATCTGGCGGCGACCAGCCTGCCGGTGCCGGTCGTCATCGGCTGCATCTTCGTCGTCTGTGTCCTGGTCTTCCGCCGCGGCATCGTCGGCGAACTGTTGCACCGGCTCCAAAGCCGGGCGAAATGACCGGCGGACGCGCTGGTGGGCGGTCCACCACACCGCCTCAGGCCGGGATCCGCTGCCAGCCCAGGCGTTTGTAGCGCGCCTCCAGGATGGTCGGCGTCGCGCAGGCGTAGCCGAACCAGAGCCCCAGGAGCATGAGGATCCCGGTGGGCCAAAGCAGCAGGGCGATGACTGTCAGCACGGCGTGGATCGCGGCGTGGATCCATTCGCCCTTGGCGGCGAAGTAGAACGGACCGCCCAGGAACGCCCAGACCCCTGCCCTGTTGGACACCGCTTCCGTCTGGCCGGTCGCAGGGTTCTGGAAAATCATGGCCGATGACGGCGGTGCCATGCTCGTCTCCTTGGATTGCCGATCTCACTTTCGACGACAACACCGGCACCCGTCGCCTCCGCCGCGCGGCTTTCCCGCATGGTGGGGTCACTACACGAAAGTGATCAGATTGTCCGGGATGTGAGAACGGACTGGGAACTCATGCTGCAAGCAAGGACTGCAT
>NZ_LGQY01000153.1:0-3528 GCF_003116065.1 Azospirillum sp. TSO5
GGGGGGGGGGGGAGAGGGGATTGGCCCCGGTCGAAATGAGCAATGGCGAACGCGATGGCGCGAACGGCTGCCGACACCACCGACACCACCTCGCCCCAGGGCCGCATCCGGCGTGAGAACGTCGAGCGCATCCTGAAGGCGGCCGAGCGCGTCTTCGCCGAGGCCGGCTGTGCCGGCGCCACCATGGCCGACATCGCCGAGCGGGCCGGCCTGCCCAAGGCCAACCTGCATTACTATTTCGGCACCAAGGAGGACCTTTACCGCGCGGTGCTCGACAACATCCTGCGGCTGTGGTTGGCGCCGATCGCCTCCTTCACCCCCGACGCCGACCCGGCGGCGACGCTGACCGCCTACGTCACCGCCAAGATGGAGGCGTCGCGCACCCGTCCCCATGCCTCGAAGGTCTTCGCCAACGAGATCCTGCATGGCGGCACCCAGGTCGAACGCTTCCTGGCCGAGGACCTGAAATCACTGGTCGACGCCAAGGCGGCTGTCATCGAAGGCTGGGTCGCCGCCGGCCGCATGGCCCCGGTGGATGCCCGCCAGTTCCTGTTCATGATCTGGGCGGTGACCCAGCATTACGCCGACTTCGACGTCCAGATCCGCAAGGTGCTGGGCCGCCGCAGCCTGACCCGCCACGACTTCGCCGCCATGACGGCGGAGGTGCTGCGCATGATCCTGCGCGCCGCCGGGCTACCGGAACCAGAAACCTCCATTACGCCCACCGACTCCGTCCCATCGAACCTCTGAGGGAGCGCCCGAGCATGTCCACCATCCTGATCCGCGGCGGCACCGTGGTCACCGCCGAGCAAACCCGCCGCGCCGACGTCCTCTGCCAGGACGGCATCATCACCGCGGTGGGCGACGCTCTCGACGTGCCGGCGGGGGCCGAAGTGGTGGATGCCGGCGGCTGCTACGTCATGCCCGGCGGCATCGACCCGCACACCCACATGGAACTGCCCTTCATGGGCACGGTGACGACGGAGGATTTCTTCAGCGGCACCGCCGCCGGCTTCGCCGGAGGGACGACGATGATCATCGACTTCGTCATCCCCAACCCGAAGCAGAGCCTGATGGAGGCTTATCACACCTGGCGCGGCTGGGCGGAGAAGGCGGCCGGCGACTACAGCTTCCACGTCGCCGTCACTTGGTGGGACGAGAGCGTGCGGCAGGACATGGGCACGCTGGTCGCCGACCATGGCGTGAACAGCTTCAAGCACTTCATGGCCTACAAGAACGCCATCATGGCCGATGACGAGACGCTGGTGAACAGCTTCCAGCGCTGCCTGGAGCTGGGCGCCATCCCCACCGTCCACGCCGAGAACGGCGAACTGGTCTTCCAGCTCCAGAAGAAGCTGCTGGCCCAGGGCCTGACCGGACCGGAGGCCCATCCGCTCTCCCGCCCGCCGGAGGTGGAGGGCGAGGCCGCCAACCGCGCCATCCAGGTCGCCAAGGTGTTCGGCGTGCCGGTCTATATCGTCCATGTCTCGGCCAAGGAGGCGCTGGCCGCCATCGAGCGCGGCCAGAACGACGGCCAGCGCGTGTTCGGCGAGGTGCTGGCCGGCCATCTGCTGATCGACGACGGGGTCTACCGCAATCCCGATTGGGACTTCGCCGCCGGCCATGTCATGAGCCCGCCCTTCCGCCCGAAGGAGCATCAGGACGCCCTGTGGCGCGGTCTCCAGGCCGGTCACCTGCACACCACCGCCACCGACCATTGCTGCTTCTGTGCGGAGCAGAAGGCGATGGGTCGCAACGACTTCACCAAGATCCCGAACGGCACGGCGGGCATCGAGGACCGCATGACCGCGCTGTGGACCCACGGCGTCAACACCGGCCGGCTGACGATGAACGAGTTCGTCGCCGTCACCTCGGCCAACGCGGCGAAGATCTTCAACCTCTACCCGCGCAAGGGCTCGGTCAGCGTCGGGGCCGATGCCGATCTGGTGGTGTGGGATCCGAAGGCGACCAAGACCATCTCGGCCAAGACCCAGATGCAGAAGGTGGGTTTGAACATCTTCGAAGGCATGACCGTCACCGGCACCCCGGCCTACACGCTGAGCCAGGGCCGCATCGTCCACGCGCTCGGCGAGAGCCGCGCGGTGCGCGGCGCCGGCCGCTACATCAACCGCCCCGCCTTCCCGCCGGTCTACGAAGCGGTATCGAAGCGCAACGCCCTGAACGTCCCGGTGGCGGTGGAACGGTAGGGCGATAACGCTCGAGCTCCCCTCTCCCCCCCGGGGAGAGGGTTAGGGTGAGGGGGTCGCGCGGGGTGGATTCTTGGTATAGCCACGCTACGCATCCCCCTCACCCCGACCCTCTCCCCAGGGGGGAGAGGGAGCGGTCAAATCCCCCCGATCACCCCACCGGATTGGCGAACAGGAAGTTCTCTGCCGTCAGGCTGCTGCGGTCGACGCCCATCAGCTTGATGGAGCTGAAGGTACCGAGTTCGATCGACAGGTCGGCGCCATTCTGCGCCGAGTGGGTCAGCACGTCGTTCAGGCTGGAGAAGCCGGAGATGCTGCGGAGATCGACGACATCACCGCCGGTGCCGGCCTGGAAATCGCCGATGCAGTCCCAACCGTCGCCGGGATTCTGGACGAAGGTGTCCCGCCCGGCGCCGCCGACCATGTAGTCGTTGCCGCCGTTGCCGGTGATGGTGTCGTTGCCGCTGCCGCCGGCCAGGAACTCGCCGGCCGAGGTGCCGGTGATGGTCTGGCCGGTGGGGCCGGTGGACCCGCCAGTGCCGCCCCCGGAGGAACCGCCCACCGTCGTGAAGGAGAAGTTGGCGGCGGTCAGGCTGCTGCGGGTGACGTTGGCCAGGATGGCGCTGTTGCCGTTGTCGAAGCGGACGACGGTGTTGGCGCCGTCCTGAACGGTGACGGCCATCACCGAGGCGAAGTCCTTCAGCCCGCTCCAGCCGGCGACATTCAGCACGTCGCCGCCGCTGCCGGCCTGGAAGTCGCCGATGTAATCCCAGCCGTCGCCCGGCTTGAAGACGAAGGTGTCGCTGCCGGCGCCGCCGACCATGTAGTCGTTGCCGGCGTTGCTGATGATGGTGTCGTTGCCGCTGCCGCCGGCCAGATAGTCGCGGGCATCGGTGCCGGTCAGGGTCAGACCGCCCGTTCCCCCCGTACCTCCACCGGTGCCGCCGCCCGTGCCGCCGCCAGTTCCACCCCCGGTATCGCCGCCGCCGGTGGACCCGCCGGAACCGGCCTGCCCCAGCGTGATGGTGTTGCCCGACAGGCTGATGTCCGAGGCGGCGAAGCTGCCGGCGATGCGCAGGGTCATGTCGGCGCCAGCGGTGGAATCCAGGCCGACATGGACCAGGGTGACGCCGTTCACCGTCTCCGCCTGGACCTGTCCGGCCTGCAGCGCGCTGCCGGTGCCGGACCCGACGCTGCCGGACAGCGACGCCCCGGCGATGGCGAAGGCGTCGCCGGTCAGGGCACCGGTGACGCTGGTGAAGCCGTTGGCCTGGGCCGCCGTCATCGTCACCGTGTGGCGCTTGCTGCCGGTCAGGGCCAG